>NZ_JAGIXF010000024.1:0-94267 GCF_021483755.1 Burkholderia sp. WTPI3
GGGCGGCCGCTCGATCGCGGCCAGCCGCCGAAATGTCCGTCGTCGCTTCCGATCGAGCGCGCCGCGCCGTCGATCATCGAGCGCGCGCCGGTCTCCGAGCCGGTCGAAACCGGCATCCTGCTGATCGACGCGCTGTTCGCGATCGGCCGCGGACAGCGCGAGCTGATCATCGGCGATCGCGCGACGGGCAAGACGTCCATCGCGGTCGATGCGATCGTCAACCAGAAGCATTCCGACGTGATCTGCGTGTACGTGGCGATCGGCCAGCGGGCCACCGCCGTCGAACGCGTGATCGATGCGGTCCGACGGCACGGCGCACCGGAACGCTGCATCTTCGTCGTCGCGTCGGCGGCCGATCCGCCCGGCCTGCAATGGATCGCGCCGTTTGCCGCGTTCAGCATCGCGGAATACTTCCGGGATCGGGGTCAGCATGCGCTCGTGGTCATCGACGACCTGACCAAGCACGCCGCCACCCACCGCGAGCTGGCGTTGCTGGCGCGAGATCCGCCCGGGCGCGAAGCCTATCCGGGCGACATCTTCTATCTGCACGCCCGCCTGCTCGAGCGTGCCGCCAAGCTCGCGGCGGAGCGCGGCGGCGGTTCGTTGACCGCGCTGCCCATCGCGGAAACCGACGCCGGGAATCTCGCCGCCTACATTCCCACCAACCTGATCTCGATCACCGACGGGCAGATCGTGCTCGACTCCCACCTGTTCGCAGCCAACCAGCGTCCCGCGATCGATGTCGGGCTCAGCATCAGCCGAGTCGGCGGCAAGGCCCAGCTTCCGGCATTGAGAGCCGCCTCGGGAAGGTTGCGGCTCGATTACGCACAGTTCCTCGAGCTCGAGATGTTCACGCGCTTCGGCGGGCTCAGCGATACGAGAATCAAGGCGCAAATCGCTCGCGGGGAACGTATTCGCGCATTGATTGCGCAACCGCGATTCGCGCCGCTACGCCCGGTAGGCGAGATCGCATTGCTGTATGCGCTGGCCGACGGCGTATTCGATGCATGCGTGCCGTCGGCGATCGCAGCGGTGCGTGTCGCACTTCCCGCCCACCTCGATTCGACCGGCATCGCGGCAAAGCTCGGTCCGATGCTCACTGCCGGCGACGACGTGTCGTCCGATGATCGCGCGGCGCTCGTTCGAATCGTCCGCGAGCTCGTACCGCAGCCCGCTGAAATCCGGAGCGACCGATGAGCAATCGGCTCGTTGATGTCCAGAACCGACTGGGTACGGTCCGCGAACTGGAATCCGTGGTGAGCGCGATGCGCGGCATCGCGACGACACGAACGCGAGAAGCACTCGCGCGCCTGCCAGGAATCCGCGCATGTGCCGATCTGATCGGCCTTGCGATCGCCGACGCGATGAGCATTGCCGTACTACGGCCTCCCGAGAGCCCGAGGTCGCCGCTTCCGGGCGACACCCATGTCTATATCGTGATCGGCGCGGAACATGGCTTCGTCGGCACCTACAATCAACGTGTGTTTCAGGCGATCCGCGCCCCGGCGATTGGCGCCGTCGAGTACTTCGTAGTCGGCGATCGCGCGAGAACGACGGCCGACGCACTCAATCTGCCTGTCGCCTGGTCATCGGAAATGATCGTTCACGCCGACGCAGTGTCCGATCTTGCGGCGAAAATCATCGACACGCTGTACATGCGTTTGCAGCACGGCAACGCCTCGCACGTCACGCTCGTGCACGGCGCGCCGCAAGCAATCGGCGAATCGGCTATCCAGACAACGTCGCTACTGCCATTCGATTTCCGGCGTTTCAAACCTGTCACGCGCCCCTTTCCGCCGGTTGTCACGCTCCCGATACAGCAACTGCAGGAAAGGCTGGCCGAGGAATATGTCTACACGCAGGTTTGCGAGGCGATCATCCTGTCGTTCGCGGCGGAGAACGAAGCGCGCATGCGCGCAATGATCGCGGCGAAACGCAATATCGACGACACCTCGCAACGCCTGAACCGGGACTACCACCGCTTGAGGCAGGAGCAAATCACTGCCGAAATCGTTGAACTATCGACCGTTGACGGGGGCTTCACGTCATGATTCGCGACGGGATTGCCTTTGCCGGTTCGAGGTCGCCGTCAACTTCCGGAGCAGCCATCCGAACGTCGTGCCTTGCGTCAGCACGGAGAACACGACAACGACATAGGTCACGGTCACGACCAACTCACGCTCCGGCCCATGTGGAAGCAATAGCGCGAGCGCGATCGAGATGGCACCGCGGAGGCCGCCCCAGATCAGCAGCGTGGTTGTGCCTTTCGGAAACCGGATACGTAGATTGATTGCCCAGAGCGGAATAGCCACGCTCACCGCTCGTCCGACGAGCACACAGACGATGGCAACGAGACCAGCTATCAGATAAGGTCCGGTCTGATGGACCGAAACAACCTCAAGGCCAATCAGAAGAAACAGCACGCTGTTCATCATCTCATCGACGACCTCCCAGAATATGCTCAGATAATCGCCTGCCTGTCCGGCCGCCGCCGTCATCCCCCCTTTGTTACCAACGAACAGTCCGGCCACAACCACTGCGATAGGGCCCGATGCCCGTGCAACCTCTGCCAGCGCATACGATCCCATGCAAAGTGCGATGGATAGCAAGATCTCGACGTGGTGATTGTCAATGCTGCTGACGAGGCGGAAGACGAGCCAACCGGTCAACCATCCCGCCAATGCGCCGCCAACGGCCTGTTGAAGAAACGAAAATGCGACGGTGATCGGCTCTGGGTCATGAGCACCAGTCGCTATACCCAGTAGAGTCAGAAAGACGATCGCACCCACGCCGTCGTTAAAGAGACTTTCCCCGGTTATCCGGGTTTCCAGCTCCTTCGGAGCACCCGTCTTCTTGATGATGCTCATCACGGCAATCGGATCAGTGGGGGATATGAGCGCTCCGAACAGCAATGCATACATGAAGCTTATACGAACACCCACCCACGACGACGCGTACCAGAACGCGACGCCCACAACGGCGGTGGAGATCAGTGTGCCGACGGTCGAGAGCACACCGACTGTCCACTTGACCTGACGTAGGTCACCAAAGTCGACGTGCAATGCGCCGGCGAACAGCAGAAATGGCAGGAAGCCGTGAAACAGGAGTTCACTGAAGTCAATTTCCGGGATCAGTCGCGTATATCGCGCGACATCGATTTCCCCGATTTCTCCCAGCGTGACGAGAAGGACGGTAACGACGAGCGCGATCGTCATCACCCCGATAGTCGGTGGCAACCGAAAAGCGCGGTGGTTGACGTAGCTACCTAGTGCAGCCAGGACAATCAAGGCAGTAAGCGCTTGAAAAAACGTCATGTTTACCTATCCGAGGTCCTGCTGAAAGTTGGCCGCCCACCCCATGACCCGATTCATTCCGCAGGGCACCGGGCGACGAATCCTCTGAGGTGAATCCAGTTCAGGATTCGACGCATTCGTCAGAGCGTACCGCGGGGCGACGGAGCATACATCGCCAAAATCGGCGCCAATCAGGGTTAATGTCACATCGTGACATAGCCGGAACCCGGTCCCGAATTGGCTCGGGACATCCCCCGTGTCCGCATACTCCAGCGCACACACGATGCGCAATACGATGTTCGCCGGGCCGAAGCCAGGCTGGATGCCCGGGCGCGAAAATCATCGTACCCCAAGACAACCGGTCGCACTCATCCGAGCTTCTTAAGCGCAATTTAATTCTCGCGACCTACGGTGAAAACGTCGCGTCACGAAAGTGTCCTGCCGACGGTTTCGCTCAACCGGTTCGGTTTCGCGCGACAGGAGCGTAGTCATGGCAAGCATCGGATTCAAGCGTATCGCGGTCGCTAGTGTCGCAATTGCAGCCTTGTCGGCAAGTTGCATGTCGAAGGAATCGCTTGCCCCGGCGCAGGCAACGCGGGCTTCGCAACGCGTTCTCTCCGCAACGTCAGACATGGCGGCCTATCCGGGAATCGTGTCCGACTTCGAGAACATGGCGAGGGTAGACGGGCCCGCTGTCGTAACAGTCAACGTGTCGCCACTCGATGCGACATCAAGCGTGAAGCAACTATGGCCTCCGCCAGGCGGCGCAAACGATCCGTTCCTTCGCTTCTTCAGGGAATTCTCTCCCGCACCTGGCGACAACCGCGGTGCCCTCGCACGACAACACGCCAGCGGCTTCATCATCTCGTCGGACGGTGGCATCCTCACCGACGCCAGCGACATTGCCGGTGCCTCGAGAGTCACTGTTACCCTCTCCGACGGTCGAACGTATCCCGCCAAAGTAATCGGAAGCGACTCGGCAAGCGGCGTCGCACTGCTTCAGATTCACGCGAAAGGGCTGCCGGTTGCCAGAATCGGATCGCCCTCGGCGCTCAAAGCCGGCGAATGGGTCGCGTCGATTGGTTCCCCATACGGACTCGGGAACTCGATCGTGAGGGGCATCGTAAGCAATACCTCCCGTCTGCTTCCTGACCAATCGTATGCTCCATTGATCCAGACCGATCTTACGGAGAACGCCGGCGATGGCGGTAGTCCGCTCCTGAACCTCAACGGTGAAGTCGTCGGTATCGAAACGCCACTCCCGAACGACGGCCACGCGTACCAAGGTCTGGCCTTCGCGATACCGATCGACGAAGCCATGAAGGTCGAACACCAGCTGAAGTTGCATGGCAAGGCTACTCATGGGCGCATCGGTGTCGCAGTGCAAGACGTGACAGATCCGCTTGCCCGATCGTTCGGGTTGCCACGGCCGAACGGTGCGCTCGTCACGTCGGTCGATTCGGGTGGTCCTGCAGCGAAAGCAGGCCTGCGTGCAGGCGACATCATCGTTGGCATCAACGGCACGGAAGTCTCGGATTCGACACATTTGCCGGCGACTGTGGCCGATCTGAGTCCTGGCGCCTCGATCGATCTTGGCTACTGGCGAAATCATGCTGTACATCACGCGACGCTGGTTCTGTCGTCGATGGACACCCACGATCTGTCCGTCAATACGATGACCCGCGCGCCTTCCGGCGCGTACGGCCTGGAGGTGCGCAATCTGACAGGCGACGAAGAACGGGCTGCCCGAGTCCAGGGCGGCGTACGCGTTGAGCAAAGCAGCGGGCCGGCTGCGTTCGCCGGGATCGAACCGGGCGACATCATTCTGAGGATCAACAACACGCCCGTGACGAGTACGGCCCAGTTCTTCAAGAGAATCGCGCGATCCGCTCATAACGTTGCGCTCCTTGTCGACCGGAACGGCACGCGAATGTTTGTCACCATGGATGTGAGCTGAAGACGTTTCGAAACAAGCACATCGACATGGAGCACACCAGGAGGCAGTCATGAAGTTCTCATCCAGATTGGCGCTCGGCGTCGCGACAGCAGCGATTGCCGTTTTCGCCCGAAGCGGGTTGGCCGCAGAGCTGACGTCGCTTCCACCTCCCGAAAATTCGGGCAAGGTTACCTATCTGTCCGGAGGAATCGGGAGTGACCAATCGGCCGCGATCAAACAGGAGATGGCCAAATACTCGCTCACGCTCGAGTTCGCGGGGCACACGAGCAGCGGGAACGAGTATTTGGCAGACATCCCGGTGCAGATCGTCGACGCACATGGCAACACCGTGCTCTCGACGGTGACCGCCGGACCATTTCTGCTCGTATCGATGCCGGCCGGGCACTATGCCGTGACGGCCACTTATCACGGGAAAGTCATGCGGCGGAGCGTCGCCATACAGACGTCGTCGCATTCTCACGCGGTGTTCGTCTGGACAATGTGATCGATACGGGGCGCCGAGCTGCCCCGTTCGGCTAGCGTTTCAGGAACAGCAGCAGTGTAAGCACGAGCGCTCTTTTGTCTCGAAGGAGTTGACATGGACGACAAACCGATCGAGGCTACGGGACCCGACGTCAATCGCCGTCGTTGGCTCATCGCGACAACCGTCGCGGGTGGCGTCGGCGGAATTGCGGCTGCAATTCCATTCGTAGATTCGCTGACACCGCCCGCCGGCGCGCTCGCTGCAGGCGCCCCGGTCAAGGTCGACATCAGTCAGTTGTCGGAGGGCGGGATGTCGACGGTTGCATGGCGGGGAAAACCGGTGTTCATCGTCGACCGATCGCCGGCCATGCTCGCAAGCGTCGTCAAGGCGACCCCGCTGGTCGCGGACCCCGACTCGCTCCACGCGTTCTCGATGCCGCTGCCGAACTATTGCAAAAACCCGTTTCGCTCGCGTGCCGATCATCGGAACATTCTCGTTGTGGTCGGCGTTTGCACGCATCTCGGTTGTACGCCGACACCTCGGTTTCAACCAGGGTCTCAGCCAAACCTACCGGATAACTGGCTAGGCGGCTTCCTGTGTCCCTGTCATGGCTCGACCTACGATCTTGCCGGACGGGTATTTCGCGACAAGCCAGCACCGCATAACCTCGACGTGCCACGTTACATGTTCCTGTCGCCGACCGAACTGCTGATCGGCCAGGACGGACATGGACCGGCATAGTCCGCCGCCAGGGTGGCCGCGCACGCCATATCTCGCCTGCCGCTAAAATCTGGGAGAACGATCCCTCGGCGCTGTCCCACCGGTAGTCTGTTACGTCACCTGTTGCGTAATTTCATCAATGGGCTCCGCGTCGCCCCATATCGATCAGGAGCCTGCCGATAGACAATTGGCAGATGGCAATTGCAACAGCTCTCTGTGTGGTGCATATGACGTGCCGTAGACGGTGCATGGACGCTCCAGGTTGCGAAGCAAAGACGTCAAGTTGGGCGAAGAGCTGCACTCCTCGCTCAACCAGCTAGTCCTCGAAAGCGGTATTTCATGCCTCGTTATGGCCGAGCCGATCGCCCTCGCGCGCGCGCATGCGCTTCGCCGCGCGCGACCAGCGTGCGGATGCGATCGGCGGTACGGCACGCGATCGCCTGGATCGTCAACGACCATCACTAACGTTGTGCCCTGCTCGAGTATGGTCCTCTTCCCCTTCGCTGACTAAAAGCACTAGGGCATCGGATTTTTTCATGACCTTCGAGGTGACACTGCCGAAGATCTTCTGGAACGCCGTTGGCTCACGGTGACCTATCACGACGAGGTCGGCTTCTTCCGTGATAGCAGCGCGACAGATCGCATCCGCTACAGACTCACCCGAGGTGTCAATCATCGAGGTCCGTCCTTTGACACCATTGCTGGAGAACATTTTCCGCGCATACCGTAGTTCGTTCTCCGCCTCTTCGTGCATAAATAAGCGAAAGATCCTCTCTTCACTGATATCACGAAGTACATCTACCGCAGTGAGATGGTGATCAAGTACAAATACAGCCGTGACTTTCGCGTTCGCGCTGCGCGCTATATCTATAGCTTTGTGCAATGCACATCGAGAAGCACGCCCTCCGTCGAGCGCGACGAGAATTCTCTCGAACATTCTGGTCTCCAATCCCCGGGGAGCGACGTGCTCCAACCAGCCGACTCAGACTCGTTGGCGCCGAAATTCAAGTGCAAACCAGTCAAAGTCAGTCAACGGATGTCGTTGCCAGCAGCGTCCTCGATTACGAGAGAGAAGCGCAATCAGGTACGACGTCCGCTACCCCGATGTTTGTTGTTGGTAAGGAGAAAACTCGTCTCCTTGCCTCTCATCCTCCGCATTTAGGCAGGCGGAACAGCCAATCCGAGCGCCTCTGGTCTCGTAGTAGCCACCTGCACCTTGAAGAATCTCGGTCGGCCAAAACCTGGTACATCGCACCGCTCGGCAGCGACGATTGAAAAGGCGAGGCATATCGGTTGCCCATAGCGCACTCAGTGTCAAGCCTCTCTCGATACGCTAGATCCCCTGTCAGCAATGCAACGCTCCCCACGCTTTTTATGTCACACTGTGACCAATTTTCACCGACAGTGCAACTTCTATCTAGTTGCATGGGGAGAACACCAATGAGCAATTGGCATTTGGCGATTGCTGGAGGAATTTGCATGCTGCTCATCGCGTGCTCACGCCGTGACGGCGTTCAGGCTCTATCCCCCGTGTTCGCGGCAAGGTCGAACATGTCGGCGTCCGAGGTCGCGAACTGCGTTGTGAGCCGTTGGAAGCAGAGCACGCGCCAGTTGGGCCGCCGCGAGTCCGCTGGGGAAATTACACTGCGCGCCAAGTCGTTCTTTAATGGCGTGCCGGTCAGGGTGCGCATCGTACCGGACGGAGGTCACTCGCGCATCGAGTACTTCAGGCAACGCCGCGCGGATCCACTTTACTCGCAGATGGTGCGAGAGTGTCTTCATCTCCAAGCGCCTCCCAGCGAAGCCAGCACTCGGCCCGTCCCTCGGTCATGATTGCGCGACACAGTTCACACAGCACGAGATCCGAAGTATTGAGCCATAGTCTCGACTCCCGATTTCGGTCGAGATCGGCAGTGCTGGGACTCGCATTTGGCCTTGCCTTCTTCGCATTAGTCGCGAGGGCCTTCTGGGTGCAATGCATCAATGACGGCTTCTACCAGGTTCAGGGCAACATTCGCCAAATCCGTGATTTCACGGTGCATGCTGCGCGCGGGCGCATCCTTGATCGCAATGGCAAGATTCTTGCGATGAGCCTTCCGACCCGTTCACTGTGGGTCGATGCGCGCGACGTGCCCCCAATCTCCGACAGCAAGCTTGCCGCGGTGGCAGCTCTGCTCGGCATCAAGCGCAGTCGTATCGAGCAAGCGTATCGGCACCATCGCTCATTCGCCTATCTGCAGCGGCAAGTCCCACTTGCAATCGCGCAAGCCGCCATCCGCCTCGATATTCCGGGGCTTCATGCCGAAAGCGACTATCGCCGCTTTTACCCGGAAGGCGCGATAGCGGCACACGTGACCGGCTTCGCGAATGTCGATGGTAAGGGTCAAGAAGGCGTCGAGCGCGCTGAGAACGCAATCCTTACGGGTACGGACGGTCTGCATCGCGTATTGCGCAACGCACGCGGCGAGATCATCGACTCGCTGGCTTTCACCGCTCCGAGGCCCGGCCGTGATATCCGGCTGTCGATAGACCGCTCGATCCAATATGCGGCCTTCAAGGCCATTCAGAAAGCAGTGCAGCGGACAGGTGCACAAGCAGGCTCCGCGATTGTGATCGACGCGCATACCGGCGAAATTCTTGCCATGGCGAACTGGCCGGCATATGACCCCAACTCGCGCTCTGCCCGCGAGGGCATGCACGTCCGCAATCGTGCGGCCACCGACGTCTTCGAGCCAGGCTCGGTCCTCAAGCCGTTGACTATCGCGTTGGCATTGCAACGTGGCGTCGTCACGCCTAGGACGATCGTCCCGACGGATGGCGGGCGCCTGCGCCTCGATCATGCTGTCATTCACGACGACAAGAACTTCGGTACATTGACTGTCTCGCAAGTCATACAGAAGTCGAGCAACGTTGGCACGACAAAGATCGCGCTCATGATGTCGCCTCAGGTAATGTGGAAGAACTTTCGAGCGGTTGGACTCGGGAAACCGCCACACGCCGGCCTTCCAGGCTCGACATCAGGAAGCTTGCGTCCATACCGGACCTGGCGACGCATTGAGCAGGCCACGATGTCTTACGGGTACGGACTGTCAGCTTCTTTGCTGCAACTCGCGCAGGCGTATTCGGTGTTCGCGAACGACGGCGTATTCGTTCCCGCGACGATTTATATGCGGAGCCGATCGGCTGTGCGCGGGCACCGCGTTTATTCGATAAAGGTTGCCCGGCAGGTCAGACAGATGTTGCGGGCCGTCATATCGGCCGACGGCACAGCCCCCCTTGCTGCAATCCCCGGCTATACGGCAGCTGGCAAGACGGGCACCGCTTACCGCTGGACATCCCGCGGGTACAACCGCGACGAATACCGTGCTTCCTTTGTCGGCATGATTCCCGCACAAGCGACACGCGTCATTATTGCAGTATCAATTGATCGGCCGCGCAAAGGGTCGCATTTTGGCGGGGCAGTGTCCGGCCCCGTTTTCTCGAGGATCGGGCACGACGTGATGAGGATTTTGAATGTCGTGCCCGACGACCCAAGGACGCAATTTTCCTGTGACGAATGTGGAACATCTTGAATCCGCGAGGGAAGGCTGCGAGCCATACCATCCATGAACGCAGACCGCGCACGCGGCGGCACATCGGCGCCCTTTACAATGCGGTCGCCCGATTCTCGTCGCGTTCGAGGCCAACGACGTGGACTGTTCGGGTGGGGAACGCAAATTCGAGTCCAGCGCGGGTGAGTCCGTCCATCAGGTCCAGATTGATCTCTTGCTGAACATCCATATAGACGTTGTAACTTGGGTCCGTAACGTAATACACGACTTCGAATATTAGGTCGCTGTCCCCGAACCCCTTGAAATGCGCGCGATCGAACCGGGTGTTGCCAGCGGATTCGACCGCGGCTTTCACGATTCCTGGTACCCTCCGCAACGTGTCCGGTGTCGCGTCGTAGGTCACACCAAAAGAAAATTGGATGCGGCGTTCGGCCATCCTCTTGTAGTTGTGAATCGTGTGCTTGAGCAGTTCGGTGTTGCTACAGACGACCTGCTCACCGCTCAGGCTTCGAATGCGGGTCGTCTTTAACCCGATGTGCTCGATGCTGCCGGCCACGTCGCCGAATACGATGAAATCGCCGATTTCGAAAGGTTTGTCCAGACCGATCGCAAGCGATGCAAACAAATCGCTCAAGATGCTTTGAACTGCCAATGCAACCGCGACGCCGCCCACACCGAGACTCGCAACGAACGCGGTAATGTTCACGCCCATGTTGGCGAGGATCGCGAGCAAAAGCACAGACCATAAGACCCCCCTTAAGACCCAGGCGATCATCGTGGTCATGACCGGATTGTGAGCAAGGGTACCGGTTGCATCCAGTCGTCTTGTGGTCCAAATGCCAACGCCGCGACTTGTCCAGAGCGCGAGCTGCAGTCCGACTACGAGGAACCAAAGGTGATCGAGTCGGTTTCCCCAGCGCTCTGGTAACGGCAGGAATTTCGCGCCGATCAGTAGGGCGGCGGCCAGCAGGAAGATTTTGTGTGTGCGGCGCAGCACCTCCACAAGCATGTCGTCGTACTGTGTACTGGTACGTATCGAAAGAGCCGCGAGGCGATCCGTGATGAACTTCAGCATATAGGCGAGAGCGACGTAGCTTCCCGCAGCCGCTGCAAGCGCGTACACCCAGTCAATCACAGCAATCCCCATAAATGCATTAAGGTCCAACCAGCTTCTCATTGCTCTTCCCCGCTTGAGTGCAATCCGTAGATATAGATCGAGAATTTCCGGAACGTCGATGCAATTTGTGTCGCCTCATCCGTCGAATAGTTCCCCAAACGCGTAAGCGACTCGGCGCGGCCGGTCCCCGATTCACGTGCGCGTGGAGCATGATGTGAGAGGTTGGAGAATTCCGTCTGGATCACGTTAGATCGTGCCCACGATCGTTGATCACGGGCACGATCTATCCAGAATTGCCTGGCAATCAGATGTATAAGGCTGGACTAAACCGAACAGACAACGTCAGATCGTGTGACTCAGTTCGGCGAGGAGGCGTCATTCTTCAGCACAGTCACGTGGACGCGTTGACGTCCGCTCCGCCCTAGCAAACGGTCATTTGGAGGCAACCCGATCCTCTCAGTCGCCGGGAGTTTTACGCTAGCGCGCAGCAGCCGTCCTTTTAGACGGAAAGCCGCTCGCCGGCGCTGCCAACAGACCGCTCAGAACTTGCGCTAGCTTTGTCGGTCTCGAGCGCGCTCAAGCTCGCGCATCAACTTATGCATTTCATGTTGTCGCCCGAGATGCCAGTCACTGGGCTAGTCGCACCACTTTTGATACCAGACGATCTCTCTGATGCTGGCTCTGCTTTGTCGATCATCCTCGCCTCCCCGATGCTGATGTACCCTCGCTTGTAGTTGAAAGCGGGCTGATTCAGCGAACAGTTTGGACTTGCCCCCGCATAACCGGACACGCAGTAACGCTTAGGTTTTGGAATTTTCGCGCTGGCGAAACTCGCGTGGAGAACGATATTTCAGGGCGCTGTGAGGATGCGATTCGTTGTAGTGGTCGAACGCGATACCCAGGTTTTGCAGCGCCGTCCTGACGTCTGGCTTTGGCATCCACGACACGTAATCGCGCTTCATCGTTTTGACGAAGCTCTCGGCCATCCCATTACTCTGCGGACTCCTGACGGGTGTCGTAACGGGCTTCAGGCCGATTTCTCGCGAGAACGTCAGCGTATCGCCAGCAATGTAGCAGGAACCGTTGTCGCTCAGCCACTCGATTTCGCTGTCCGCCTTCAACGCGCCGGCGAAGCGATTTTCGACCGCCTGAAGCATCACGTCGCGCACCATGTTGCCGGTGTAGCCGCCGGTGCTTGCGGCCCAACTCATCGCCTCGCGGTCGCAGCAGTCCAGCGCGAAGACGACGCGCAAGGGGGCGCCATCATCGCAGCGGAATTCAAAACCGTCCGAGCACCAGCGCACGTTGCTTTTGTCCACTGCAACCTTGCCATCATGCCGGCGCGTGCACGAAGCATGACGCGCTCGGCGCTCGAGAAGCAGACCGTTGCGGCGCATGACTCGGTACACCCGTTTCACATTGACGCGGGGTTGGCCCAACGCATCCCGGCTTCGCCTCAGCAGCGCCCAGGCACGCCGGTAGCCATAGGTTGGCAGCTCGGCAACCAGCCCTTGAAGCTCGGCAACGAGCGGCACGTCATTCAAAAGAGGCGTCCTGCGCCGGTCGACCCATTCGGCCGGGCGATTCGATTTGACTGCGAGATTCGAGCGCGACACACCCAGGACTTCACACACCGTCTTCAACGGTCGTCCCCCGGCAGCAATGGTGAGCGCGCAATCAATTTTTTTGCTCGACCGTACTCCACGGCTTCACGGAGGATTTCCACCTCCATCGTTTTCTTGCCCAGCAGCCGTTGGAGTTCGCGAATCTGCTTCATGGCTTCGGACAGGTCCGATGCCGGGACCACCTGTTCGCCGGCACTGACCGCCGACAGGCTTCCGTCCTGATAAAGCTTGCGCCAGGCGAACACCTGGTTGGCATTGATTTGATGACGACGGGCGACGCCCGAAACCGTGGCGCCGGGCTCGAACGTCTCGCGCACTATCGCGAGTTTCTCTTCGACCGAACGCCGACGACGCTGCTCCGGCTGGGTCAGAATTTCGATGGGTTCCACGTTGTGACTAGGCTTAAACATAGGCCGAAGACTACCTCATAATTTAAGCGTCACCTCATGTCCGGCTTTCGCGGGGGCCGGTCCACAGTTCCTCACGCTAACACTCGGCCTTTATCGAGTTTGGCAATGCCCGGCACACAAAATTCCTCACCGGTGCGTGCGCAATCATCCCGATTGCCCGATGCAGGACCATAAGTCGTCGCATTTCACGCCGCGCAAACCTGATGACGCACGCAGTACGAGTAAGCCGGTCACTGCGTTACCAATGGCTTTATTGTCATACCTACGATGTGCGAACGCCAGGCACTGCACTTGGCCGACACGGGAATCCATGCGCCGCTAGGTCGAAGGCGCGCTGAGGCGCGAATGGACACCATCGAGTCCACGGACGGTCCGCGAGCCGTTCTCCCCTCGATCGCGCGAAAGGCGCGAACCTTAGCCTTAAGCAACCGCCCATCGGGCGCGATAAACATGTCGTACTGCGCCGATGTCCTGATCCATCGGTCGATTTCCGCAACACACTTGATGACGGCCGGGCGAACGTTGATGCGCGCAAGGTAGCGATAGTACTCGGGAATCGTTTGATCAGCCCTGGATCGTGCCGCATACGCAAACAGAAACATGGACACTGAGACAAGGATAAGCAGGCTTTTCATGAGTCGAGGTAAACGAGGTGGATCATATTTCCTTCCGCGGACCGATGGCCTCTCCAAGTCATCGGGGGGACCCTGGGAAGTAGCGGGTCGAAAGTGCTTCATACAGCGGCGGAGCGAAAAACCGCGACACGCGGCTGGCGATCAGCGCCGTGGCCATCAACGAGATGACCAGTGCGTGACCGTTGATCATCTCGATGACGATCACGAACGCCGTGATCGGGCTCTGCGTAACCGCGGCCAGATAGCCGACCATCCCGAGCGCGATCAGCATCTGCAACTGCATTCCCGAGAACAAAATATGTAGCGTGTTGCCGATCCCTGCACCGATCGCAAGCGACGGTGCAAACAGGCCGCCCGGCGCACCGGGCAGGTACGAGCCAATCATCGAAACCATCTTGAACACCGGGTACAGGACGCTCACGTCCGTGTGGCTTTCGAGCATGCCGCGGGCTTCCGCGTATCCGCTGCCGAACGTATGGCCGTGCGTCGCCACGCCGACGACCGCGATGACCAGCCCGCACGCGGCGCCGAACAGCACTGGCCGGCCGGCACGAAAATCCTGAAGCCCTCGCGGCATCCAGCGTCGCGTGTTGAGTAACAACCAGCAGAAGATTCCGCCCATGACGCCGGCGATCACACCGATGAGGACGACCGCAAGTGCCAGCGACTCAGGCAGGCGCGCGCCAACATCGATCGTGCCGAAATAAACGTAGTTACCTTGAATGCCGAGCGACACGATACCGGCGAAGATGATCGCCGTGATCAGCACGCCACTCGTCCTTTGTTCGAAACTGCGCGTGAGTTCCTCGATCGCGAACACGACGCCGGCGAGCGGTGCATTGAACGCGGCGGAAAGGCCTGCTGCCGCGCCCGCGAGGGCCAGCCGGTGCTCGAGGACGCCCGGGCGAATCGCACGGAACCGCTGGGGATAAAACTTCCGCAGATTGAACATGAGTGCGGCGCCGACGTGAATCGTCGGGCCTTCGCGACCGATCGTGAACCCGCCAAGAATGGCCAGGAACGAGACGAGTATCTTCCCGATCAGGATCCGGAACTTGAGCAACCGCGCTCCCGAGTTGCCTGGCGCATGCAGCATGGCAATGACCTGTGGAATGCCGCTCCCCTCCGCACCATCGAAGAATCTCCGCGTCAGCCAGACCGTCACCGCACCGATCATCGGCGTGATGATCAGCGGCAACCATGCATGTTGGGCCGCGTAGCCCAGAAACACCGCGTAGCCGAAATCGATCAGCTTCGCGTAAAGCACCGCTACGAGGCCGACAGCCACCGCACCCAGCCAGAACACGCCATAGTGAAGCCACAGACGCCGCGCATGCAGCAACGCGCGTCGATCTGCGAGCGCGGAAATGCAGATCATCGGTCTCCCCCTACCCACTCGTCAGTCTTGTTCATTTTCAAACGATGCCCTGATCGTTCAGGTTCGCCGCCGCGGCGGCTTCATGCTGAATGCGATCGCCAGCCATACTACAACCGCGCCGGCACATGTCAGGAACACCATATTCGGGCCACTTTGCTTCAGCAGCCAGCCGCCCACGATACCGCCGAGCGCGAGCCCGATCGATTGCGTGGTGTTGTAGACGCCCGTGGCCGCGCCCTTGCGTGAACCAGGCGCGAGCTTCGACACGAGCGACGGCTGCGACGCTTCCAGGATGTTGAATCCGAGGAAGTAGACGAAAAGAATCGCCGCCACAATCAGGATGGTATGCGGTGCGCTGCCGAGCAACAATTGGCCGATCAGGATAGCCAGAATCCCGCCGAGCAGCACCGGTTTCATCTTGCCCCGTTTTTCCGCGACGATGATCGCCGGGACCATCATCACGAACGCGAGCCCCATCACCGGCAGGTAGACCTTCCAGTGCGCGGCGACCGGCAGCCCGCCGTCGACCAGCAGGCGCGGCACGACGAGGAACAGCGCCGTCTGCGTCGCGTGCAGCACCAGCACGCCGAAGTTCAGGCGCAGCAGCTCGACGTTGTGCAGCACCTCGGCGAACGGCGCGGGCACGTGCACGGGCTTCGCCGCATCGGGCACGATCCACACCACGACGCCGATCGCGAGGATCGACAGCACGCCGACGATCGCGAACAGCCCGCTCATCCCGACCCAGTGGAACACGATCGGCGCGCCGACGATCGCGACCGCGAACGACACGCCGATCGAGCCGCCGACCATCGCCATCGCCTTCGTGCGGTTCTGCTCGGAGGTCAGGTCGGCAATGAACGCGAGCACCGCGGACGACACGGCGCCCATCCCCTGGATCACGCGGCCGACGATGATCCATGTGATGTCGTGCGCGAACGCGGCGACGAAACTGCCGATCGCGAAGATCACGAGGCCGGTCGCAATCACCGGCTTGCGGCCGAACTTGTCGGACGCCCACCCGTAGAAGATGTAGAACAGCGACTGCGTGACGCCGTAGGCCCCGAGCGCGATACCGACGAGCAGCACGTTGTCGCCGCCCGGGATGGTTTTCGCGTAGACCGAGAACACCGGCATGATCATGAACAGGCCGAGCATGCGCAGCGCGAAGATCGCCGCGAGCGACGTGGTCGCGCGCAATTCGGGCGCGGTCAGGCGCGAAGACACGGTGGACGACTGGGACATCGTTGACGCGATTTACCGAACAGATCCAACAACGGACAAAAAAAACCAGCTGGGTAGCCGGGTTCAAGAAGCTCGCCCCGGCCTTTCGTATCGGGACGACCGGACGTCGAGTGACGCGAGCTGAGGGAGCACATCTGAATTCACAATTTCGCAGAATTTCCGCATCGTAACATGGCAACTAGTCACGATATGATATTTCTCCTACTCTAGTTAAGGTGGCTGTATTCACCAACCATGTGACCAAGAAATCCTTCGAATCATCCTTCAGTTTATTTACAGAACCCCGTCGCCCGTCAAAATGGAGCAGCACCGTTCACTGCGCTTCCAGCAGGGGTGCCGCCGCCCGTTCCGTTGATCCGCGACCCATTCCGTTCGATCGAACGCCCTCTTCGGGAGACCAGTGATGAAAGGCTTGATGCGATACGCGGTGGTGTTGACCCTTGTGATTTTCGGTGGGTGCCACTCCGCAACAAAGACGTCCAGCACTGCCGGCATGATGAATCAGGGGACCGCAAATGGTCAGGCGATCGGGACGCCGTCGACCATGGCTGACGAATTGAACAACCCCAACAGCCCGCTCGCAAAACGCAGCATCTATTTCGATTTCGACAGCTATGAAGTGAAGCCTGAGTACCAGTCGCTGCTGCAGGCGCATGCCGACTATCTGCGTCTTCATCCGAGCCGACACGTCTTGATCCAGGGGAATACCGACGAACGTGGGACCAGCGAGTACAACCTCGCGTTGGGCGAGCGCCGGTCGCAGGCCGTGCTTCGCACACTGGAAACGCTCGGCGTACCTGACGCACAGATCGAGGCGGTCAGCTTCGGCAAGGAGAAGCCGGTCGCATTGGGCCACGACGAAGCGTCGTGGGCGCAGAACCGCCGTGCGGATATCGTTTATCGATGAGGCGTCATCGTGGCGGGGGCCCGCTCCCGCCACGCATTTAACGACAGAAACGGCTCGTCACCGGTATCGTGATCACAAGCCCATGAAGTACGTCCGGACATCCATCTCGGCGGACCAGGACTGCACATCGGAGAGTTCATCGAACTCGACCGGCTTGCCCCGGTAAAGGCAACAATATCCATTCGCCGTTCTGTAGACGATGACCCACTCGCGATCGTCACTCGCCTCGCCTTCCAGGTTGCCGGCCAACACTTCCTTCCATTCATCGAGATGCAGGGCCATCGCAAGGCGCCGGCGCAGAACGGCCAGTTCAACGCTCAGTTTCATGCTGAACCTCCTTGCCGGCACGCACTTCGGCCCGAGTCGACGCGTGGCTGTCACGATGCTGTGTCCCTGACTGCCGGGTGCGCTCCGTTCCACGCCGGCTCTCGGGAAAAATCCTGATGCTGCTCGCCACTGCGTCTGCGATGTGTTCCTTGGCAATGACCCCGACCACTTCCATTGCGCCCTCTTCTTCGGGTCGGGTCACGACCACCGCCATGGTCGCGTGCTTCTGACGCAGCTTGCTGATCACGTCGAACGCCGCTTCGCCCGGCGCGACCACGATGAAATTGCGTTGAGCGAGTGCACCGAGCGTCACCGACGGATGGTCGTGCGAGATGGCCCGGCGCAACCCGGTGTTGATGCGAAGCACACCCTCGATCCGGCCCGATCGCGTGACGACCACGTGGCGGAACGGGGGGCCGTCCAGATTGCCCAGAATGTCGCGGAACAGTACCTCGGCGTCCTGCACGAGCACGTCCGTCTCCATCACTTGTGCCGCGTTCTGGACGAGGAACATGTTGGCATGCAACGCGTTCGGAATCACGTGACCGCGTCGCACGAGCTTGAGCGTATAGATGCTTTCCCGGCAAAGCAGGCGCCGCGTCGCAAGGCTGACCGCGACGGCGATGATCATGGGCAGCACGATGTCGTAGTCACGGGTCATCTCGAAGATCATCGCGACCGCCGTCATCGCCGCGCCGGTTCCCCCGCCGACCATCGCTCCCATCCCGACCATCGCGAACGCAGGCGCGCTGACGGGCGCCTCGGGCAGTACGGCCTGGACCGAGGCGGCGAACGCCGCGCCCAATGCCGCACCGATGAACAGCGACGGCGAGAAGACGCCGCCAGAGGAGCCCGAACCCAGGCTGATCGACGTAGCGAGGGTCTTGCAGAGCGCAAGCGTGATCAGAAACAGGCTGCCGCCGAGCTGCCCGTAAAGCAGAGCCTGAATCGTTGCATATCCCACGCCTTCTATGTAGTAATGCCCGGCGAAGCGCATCAGCAGGTAGATCGTCACGCCGACGAGCAACATCCCCGACGCGTGACGCGCATAGCGGCCCGGCATGCGCTCGAAGACATCCTCCGCGAAATGAAGACCATGGGTCAGCATGGCTGCGCCGGTACCGGTGACGATGCCGAGCGCCGCATACAGCAGGAGTGTCAGCACACTGCCCGGACGATCCGGAATCGCGCCCAATTGGGCCGGCACCAGGAACGCCGGCGCACTGCCGAAGAACAACCGTCCGACGAAGGTGGCCGTGCCGGTCGCGAGCGCGACCGGAAGGAACGTGTTCACGCTGATTTCGGGCATCATCAGCTCGGTCGCGAACAGGACACCGCCTATCGGCGTATTGAACGTCGCGGCGATCCCGGCACCCGCGCCTGCTGCCACGAGCGTGATGCGCTGGCCGGCGCTCATCCTGACCGCTTGCCCGAGCGTCGAACCCAGCGCCGAACCGATCTGGATGATCGGCCCCTCTCTACCGACCGCCGCGCCGGTGCCGATCGCGAACGCGGACGCCAGCGATTTCACGATCGCGACCACCGGGCGAATCACGCCGCGCTTGAAGTAGATCGCGTCCATCACCTCGGGCACGCCGTGCCCCTTCGCCTCCGGCGCAAAGGTACCCACGAGCCAGGTCACAACGAGTCCACCGATAACCGGCACGAGTATGACGAACGCCCCCCATACGGAAGTTGGCGTGAACTCGCTTGCGTTGTACGAGGCCGAAAACCGGCCGAGGAAAAAGGCGTTGTGCACAAAACCGATCAGCCCGCGGAACGCGACGGCGCCGATTCCCGTGACGACGCCGACCACAATACCCAGGCAACTCAGGCGATACATGTCGATCGGCGACGCGTCGTCTTCCGTTTGTGACGACCGCTGGACGCGACCGGTTTCCACGCGAAGCGATGCGAGTTCGCCGGCCGCGCTGCCCTCTCCTCCTGTCGATCCCGATGTCATGACTCCCGCCTGTGTCGAGTGTGCAAATCCATCAACTGGTCTCGTTCATGCGCCCCATCATCTCCGACGTCTCGCCGGCATCGAGCGCACTGCGCATGGCCAGCGCAAGCACAGCCACGCTCCAGGCGGCGACCAGCAGAATGTCCCAGCCGAATCCGATAACATCCAGACCGCCTCCGATGCCGCCCAGCCACGACAACAACCATAAGCCGCCGAACCATGGGAGCAACCAGGCGATGTGCTTCCAGCCGAAGTCTCGCGCGCTACGGCGTAACACGACGTGATGGTGAAGCGCGTAGAGGACGAAACCGATTGCGACCAGCGAGAACAGGAAATTGTTGGTCTTGAAGCCGGTCCAGTAGATGACGAGGTTGCTGCACACGAAGGCGAGCGGCGCGATCAACCCGGCCCCGCTCATGCGGAACGGCCGCTGCAGTTCCGGCATGTTGCGTCGCAGGACGAGCAGCGCAATCGGCCCCAGCCCGTACGTGAGAACGGTGATCGACGTGATATAGCTCACCATCTGCTGCCACGCCGGGAACGGCATCAGGAACAGCACACCGACAGCCCACATGATCAGGACGGCAACCCAGGGAATCTTGTTGGTATTCAACCGCGTCAGCATGCGCGGGCCTGCGTCCAGTTCTCCTGCCGCGAACAGGATGCGCGAGCCACCTGTGACGTACATCAGACCGGTTCCCCCTGGCGATACATAGGCGTCGATGTAAAGCAGCGTGGCCATCCATCCCATGCCGAGGGTCGTTGCGAGCCCCGCGAACGGCCCCATCTCGCCTTTGAAGCTGAGGTTGTTCCAACCTGCGGCAAGATCGGCCGGCGCGAGCGCGTAGATGAACGCGATCTGCAGCAGGATGTAGATGACGGCGGCCAGAAGTACCGCGCCGATCACGGCCAGCGGAATGTTTCGATGAGGATTGGCGCTTTCGCCGCCCAGGTCGATCGCGGTTCGAAAGCCGAGGTAGCTGAAGACGATGCCCGCGGCCGGCAGCGCGGTGAACATGCCGGACACGTGGTAACTGCCGGGCGCTGCCTGCATGACGCCCCAATGCGTACTCGCACCCAGCAAGCCGGCAATCGTCAGAAGCGGCACGAGCACTTTCCACCACGTCATCGTGGAGTTCACGCGCAACAGCCAGCGGATCACCATCAGATTCAGCAGGGCCATGACCCCGAGCAGGCCGGCACAGGCCATGAAGCCGATCGCCGTCAGCAGGCCGGTGCTTCCCGGCTGGATAAACCACGGCAGGTAGTTGTTCGCGTAGGTGACGATTGCCTCTGCCTCGACTGCCGGCACCGGCACATACGCGAGAAACAGCAGTCCGCACCAGATGCGTCCGAGCCCTGCGCCGTGGCTCGCATGGCTCATGTGCACGAGAGCACCGCTGCGGGGAAACAGTGCGGCGAGTTCGGCAAAACAAAGCGCGATCAACATGATGATGACCGCGCCCAGAACCCAGCTGCCGATGCTCAGCGGGCCGGCGATGCGCGATGCGTGATAGGCGCCGAACAACCAGCCGGAACCGACCATGCTGGTCGTGCTGGCGAACAACAGCCCGATGATTCCGGCGTCACGCCGGAGTTTGCCTTCCAGATTGAGGCTCGAGGTCGTGCTCATATGCCACTCCTTGCAAACGACCTCCCCCTGCTGCGTGTGTGTTCGTTCTCCCACCCTGCCGGTTCTTGTGACGGCCGATGTGTGTCGGCCGTTCGGGGAACCCGTTGCGCGCGCATCGCTGCCGCGCGATCAGTTGGTATCGGTGACGTCGTGGAATGCCCAGCCGAATGACTGAATTTCCGATTTGTGCAGGGCCGCAACCTTGCGCAAGCAATCCGCCCCTTTTTCTGTCAGATGGATCTCCACTTGCCTTCGATCCTGCTCGCTCGTCTGGCGCCGGACGAGCCCGGCTGCTTCGCAGCGTGTGATGAGCGCCACAGTGCCATGCGAGGACGCCTGCAGCCGCTCGGCAATCTCGCCCACTGTCGCCCACGAGCGGTCCGGAAACGCACAGGTGTGCAACATCAGCATGTATTGCAACGGCGTCAGCCCCTCGGCACGCAAGATTTCCTCCGAGAAACGCAGGAAGCGCCGCAGCCGGTAGCGAAATTCGGATAGCTGCTCAAGGTCGTGTTTCGTGGCGCTTGCGCCAGCCTTTCGATTGCTTGCTGCCATCACGAACTCCGGAAACACCGGGAGTTTTCTGGAATCATGTCATCACGTGACCTAAAATATAGGCGCGCGTGACGGGTAGTGCAAAGTGCTTTCATTAATCGCTACTCCGATCGCAGCGTGGATTGACCCCATCAACCAGCATGAGTGAGGAGAAGTGGACGGCATTTCGATACCGATGCTGATCGCGCTGGCCGCCTTACAGCCCGGTCATTCGATAAGCGCACATGCGGGAACGGCCAGCCACGTCGTTGCCCCGGCGCGGAATATTCTGCATGTGGGCAGCCCTCAGCCGTCGCCTGGTTCGACGCCGCAAGCGCGCCACGCGTGGGCAAGCGATTCGGCTTCCGGCCCGATCTACATCCCCAGCGTGACCTATCACCCTGACGGCTGGGGCACACATTCCCGCCTCGTAGGCGACCGCTTCCGGTGGTAATCGATCAGCCCTGCATTCTGTCAATCCACCGCGGCGAATGTATCCTCCCTGCATCTCTCCGGGCAACTTCCCGGCTATCCCCGTTCGCATTGGATGACCGTGGGTTCGCTTGTGGCACACGCACGGAGCAGATCAGGCTCGTTCCCATATTTGCCAGCACGCGAGTTTAACCGCGTGTCACCCGATAGAGACTGCTCACGTAACGGACGTATCGGAACACTACGCGAGTTTCGCCAGCAAGCACATTCTCAAACCGAAGCGTGACCGCCTGTCCGGTCACCCAGGGGCAAGTTCACTGGCCGACGGGCATTAACCTCGACGTTGCCCATCGCTTCAAGCAGGCGGTAAACCGAGCACGAGGTGCTACGCCATGCGAAGGACGGTCGGCCATTTACGAATTGAGAAACTGCGACGTACGGTGAACATACCGGTCGTGCGACGGTCCCGCTCTACGATTGCGGGCGGGCGTCGACCGCGAGATCCACTATGTCGACGAGTGTGTTGCGCACGAACGCCGACACCTTGCTGCACGTCTTCTAGGTGGACGAGCCGCTAAGACCTGAACCCGAGCTAGGTCAGGTCACGCGCCACGCGCCGTCCGTCTCGAACTGCAGGTGCGCGCATCGGTCCGGCGAACAGCGCCGCGGAACTTTACGTGCCGTGCGCAGCGCGCCGGTTCGCCATCCAGTGCTCCTGGTCCAGCTTGCCTTTTTCGAAATGCCGGTCTAGGTAGACCAGCCCGGGCGCGTCCAGAACGGCCGGATGGCGATCTTCGCCATGCCGCAATGACGGAACGGGTTACCGCACTGCTTGGCGTACAACAGGCGCTCAAGCGCCACCCGCTTGGCACCCAGACAGCAACTGTTTGATCTTAGACCAATATTTATTGGGGCCATGCCGCAACCACGCGTAGAGTCTGAACCGTCCTAACCGGCAAATTGCGCTGAAATCAAGGTCACCTCGGAACTGCAGCGCGCGCTACGCCGCTGCGCACTTCGACGTTCAGTCCGCTTAGGAAGACCTGCCGATGAGCCAGTTTGTTCAGATTGCGCCGGGTGTCGTGTTCTCCGCCGATGTACTCGGGGCCGACTGGGCGCGTAAGTATCAGCAGATCACCGAAATTGAAGTGCCAAACGGGCATGCGCAATCCGCAACTTGGCGGAACCGGCCCGCCAAGGAAACCGGTCAGACGATCGACGAAAGCACTTCGAGCCAGATGTCGTTGTTGTAGACGACGACCGGCGCTCCAGCCTATGCCCGTCCGCCTCGCACAGAGAAGATCAAGCGGCGCATGTTCATTGTTCGGCCAGCCGCTCGAGCTCGTCGAATTCACCAAAGAAGTCCTGCTGCCCTGGCAGTGCCGCCGGCGACCGACGTGCTGCTCGCGGCCGCGGATGCCCCGCTCTCTTCAACGTGCGCGCAATCGCATGAAGCTGCGCCCAAATCTGATCTGCTTCGGCGCTCGACAAAGTGTCGGCCGCCACTTCGAGCGCACCAACGAGCCTCTCGAGCTGTTCGGGTGCGCCGGCCAGCACGGGGCGCACTTGATCGCGCGCCTTGCTTTCCCGATATGCTTCAAGCCATCGCTCGAGCAGCTTGCGCTCGTCGCGGGACAGAGTGTCAAGCAGCCCAGTCGGGACAGGTTCATCGACACGAAACGTACCGATGACACATTCGCGCGTCCGCGCCCTGATGGAAGGCCGCTTTGGAGGCTCGACCCGAAGCAACTTGATGAGGCGCCCTTGTTCTCGAATGAGCATCGTTCGTCTCTGATTCCATGCGATCACACCAGAGCATAACAAAACAGTACGTCATGAGCGATTGAGCAACGGCTCATATCCTATCGCGTCATTGTCCGCCAAAGACAATCTCACTGAGCTGAAATGCGCCGGCGCGTCGTGCATCCGGTTGAAAAGCTCACGTCCCGACCGCTTCATGTCGCCGCTTGCGGCGAGTCCTTTCCGTTGTCGTGATACTGATGAAATAACACCGAGCACACCAGTGGCCACGTCGAATCGTATTCGGTGTGGCGAGCCATCGATGGCCTCGGGCGCATTCCCACTCAAGTCTGGTTGCGCTATTCACATAAGTCGCTGAGACACACTTCCCACCACGCTCAAGTGCAATGTCTTTCATCAGCTCGAGCCCGAGCCTGGACCCGTCGCGGCTGCACACTGGGCACCAATGCCCCCGAACAACAGCCCCAGGAGCGGCCTCCCAGCGATGCCCGTGTTCGCACTCCCATTTCAGGCGCGTCGCAGCGTTTCGGTATGTTTCGGACAAGCACCGCCCGCCGAGTTCCCTCGCCCGCAGGCGCATGCGCTCGATCCCAAAGCGCATTGCCTCCCGCTGACACTCCGGGCACCAAGCGCCACGAAAGATTCTCGCGCCTTGCGTCTCCCACTCGTGGTCTGCACCACATCGGAACCTATAGTAGGCCTTGCTGCCCTCGTAGACCTTCGACAGACAGACCCCACCATGGCTCCTCGCTCGTTCACGTAACCTTGCCAGGCCATCCTGGTGACGATATGCGTGTACCTTCTCTCGGTCCGCGCAAATGCGGCACCAGGCGCCCCGCACGATCTCGCTACCGGAAGTCTCCCATTCATGTCCAGCAGCACACCGGAAACGATAGCGCTCTGTCAGTTTCGTGTAGCTGGTCGACAAACACTTGCCGCCTCTCGCATTTGCGGCCCCTCGCATGCGCGTCATCCCGTCCGGATCGGCCATGCGTTTCGAGTGTTGCGTCCTCGCGCAGAGCACGCACCAAGAGCCCTTTCGCAGATTCTCGGCGGTCTTTTCGAACACGTGCCCGGCCTTACATACAAACTGGAGTGGTGTGCCGCGGCCCGCATACTGCTCCGAAAGACAGCGCCCGCCGGCCTGCCGCGCGAGTTGGTGGATCTGACGAAGTATCTCGTCAACGCGACATGCCGGACACTGGACCATCGTGTAGAACAGATAGGAGCCGCATCGGCTGGATTCGTGTCCCTTGCGACATCGAAATCGATACTGCGCGTGCCAACCTTTCCATTCCGATTCCAGCAACTTCAATCCGTATGGACGAAGAGCCTCTCGCATTCGCTTCAACTGATCGAGTGACAACGTTGCTGCTCCGCTAAATTCCTTTCGTCGGCGTACCCGCCCATAGAGGCCTAGAAGTCGACCGCCCCAACGTATGATTCTCACACGTTACTCTCGTGAAATCGAGGCCACCCTGGCCATGCTCTGACCAGTCACGGGAGTTGCGAAATCCTACTTCTCAGATCGCGAAATGACCTCTCCGAAATCGAACCCTTTTAATTTATTTTGCTCTACAAGCTCTCTAAAACGCTCGGATACAAATACCGTAGCCGGGCTTTCTTTTAGGCGAAATATATCAGCCCCTTCAATGCGACTCTTCAGAAGAAATATTTTATTAAAAACCCTCTCCGGAGGGTAGACTTTGAATTTTGATGCATCCATATCGACAGCATTCTCTATCACCCGGGTTACATGAAATCCGAACATGTCTTTTATCGGGGCCTCGACCTGCAATATCTCCCCGCTGTCACGAAGCACCGGCGCCAATACAACAAGCGCCCTCTCACTAAACACGAGAAACGGAGATAGCATCGTATGAACGTCGCTGGTCTTTTTTCTGCGCGAAGTGCCCCACGTAAGCTTAACGGGGTCATAGTCTCGGCCAAACCCTCGCCCACATAGAGCGGTTGCTCGTATAGCTACGCTATTGTCATATGCGATTTCACCGCCATCATCGACTTGAACGAGAGGCTGAAATCCTTCATCCTGCCTCAAACCGTAAACGTTACTCACGCACCGCCCCACATCCAAATTCCATAAATACCGAGAATCCATCAGCTATTATGGCGCGGTGCAAACTCCTCGCGCATCCCGGCCTCACACGGCTCAAGAAAAAATGTCGACGTGTTACTCTCAGCACCCACGACATCCAGGCCGATACTATTTACCTTTCTGCACGGAATCAAAGGGTGCCCCATTCCGCCAGGCTTGACAACGCCCAATCAGAAAAACGGGGCGAACGACGTTGTTATAGAACTGAACGCTGCCATTTGTCGTTAAAATTAAGAAACTCTTTTTTCTTCACCATCCATTTACCCGCCTTTTCCTTCATCGTGAATCGGGATATCGTCAACATTCCCAATGTCTGGCGAATGGTGAAAACCACCTCTCCGTCTTTGGATTCGACGCTATCTTCAACATCAGTTTCAGGATCGTATGTCGGCGGATCCGAACAACCCAAGTCAATCAAACGACCTTGGTTTGTTTTTTCCTGGAACGCCCATTTCTCTAAAATAGCAGAAAGATCTTTCCGTGCACGGTCATCAATACCAGAAACATCGCCACCACTTTTCAGAGCACTATGCTTTTTCTCGTAAAAATCCTTTTCCCATTGATTCATCTCCAACATAAATGATCGCAACGCCGCTCGTGCTTGCTCAACATTATCATCCATCATCTTAAACCTTTAATTATTGAAAATACTACCCATAATCTTCTGCCCATTCTGGAATACGTCATAGATTATCTGCGTAGGCCGAGTGCCACCGTTACCGTAGACGAATTGGATGTCCACATCAGCCGAGCCAGCCCTCTTCACATAAGCTGCGACCCGTCCCTCGAAATCCCTGAACAAACCACGGTTGATGCCTGGCAACTGAGGGAAGACACCGTCCTTTCCACCACTCCCGCCGAGAAGTTTTCCTAGAATGTGGCCCGCATCGTCAGTTGGATACCCCAATAATCTCGCCCACGCTCGAGACGACGCATTCGTTGCGGTTCCGGTGCCGAGGTCCGCAGCCGTGATCGTCGCGGTTGCACGAAGTGGCTGACCGGCGGCCCCACGCGAAACAGCAGGTGTAACACACCATCCCCACGGATCAATCCATCCGGTTGGATTGGGCGCATACGCGTACAGATTGTCACCACCCAACAAGCCGATCGGATCTTGGTTGATGAACCGCCCTACGTCCGGATCATAGTATCGAAACGTGTTGTAGTGGAGGCCAGTGCTGTCGTCGGCATATTGCCCAGCATAGCGCAACGGCTGATCGGTGCGCGCGGCGGTTACTTGCCGGCCGCCTGGTTCGACCTTACCCCAAGCCGCATATTGGCCGGCCCACGCTAGCTCCCCCGCCTCGTCGGTCACTTCGAGCGGCGCCCCCACGAGATCGGTATGGAAGTAGTAGATCCGCGCGGCACGCTTGGCCGTGTCGATTGCCGCTGCAGCCAACGCCTCTGCAAGTACCGCGTCGACGCGCGCCACTGGCGAGTAAGGTGCGTCTGGACTGTACACATAGCTGCTCACACCAGTCTCGCGGACCTCCTGAGCCAGTCGCGCCCCCTCCCAAACAAACCGTTTCGTCTCGGACCGTTGCTTCGCGCCGCGCACATCGAAAGTGGTATCGGTTTTCGCGATGCGCCGACCGAGCGGATCGTAGGCAAAATGAGTTTCGACGACGCCACGCACGTCCTGCGTTCGGACCAGAATCAGCCGGTCCTGTCCGTCATACGTGAAGCGCTGCGTCCGGTTCGCCCCGCGAAACTTTGCCGCCAGATTGCCGAACGCGTCGTATTCAAAGCGCAGGTCCTGCCACATGCGCAGGCGATTGCCTTCGACGTACCCACGACTTCGCCGCTGCGCTTCGTCGAGCAGATTTCCGGCGGCGTCCCAAGCAAATTCCTCGAGCTGCCGGTCCACGGTGTTTGCGCGGCGAGTCAGTTGCCCAGCCGGATCGTAGTTGTACTGCGTGTTGCCGCGTAGGCTGTCGCTCATCTCGATCAACTCGCCGGCGGCATCGTATCCGTAGTTTCGCCACAACTGACCGCGCCCGCGTCCCAACGCTTCAGGTTGGAGGCCAGACGACTGCCAGACCTTACGACCGAGCGGATCATAGGCGGAGCGTTGAGTCAGCCGCCCCTGTGTACGCGTGATCTCGCGATGCAAGTCGTCACGCTCGAAGTCGCTCACCACCTGATCGCCGCAGCGGATCTGGTGCACGTGCCCAGAGCCGTAACGCAACATCTGCAACGTCTGGTTGTGAGGCAACTCGAGCGCCATCACGTTATCGAGTGCATCGAGCGCATATTCGACCCTGCCATTCGCCCCATGCTCGGCAACCAGTCGACCGGCCTTGTCGTATTCGAAGTTCACAACGTCCGGCGAGATCCCAAGTGCTATCCCGGCTGACGTCGGCGTCCGCTCTACCCTCACTAACTGGTCGCCCTTGTTGTACTCGAAGCGCGTGACTTCGGTCGGCGAATATTGCACCTTCACATTTCCCATCCGGTCACGTTCCAATCGGATGGTTCGAATCGGACGATCTTGCGCCGAACGGCCTTCTGCCGCACCAACAAAGTCTACAGCCAACAATTCACCAGCTTCCCCATACTCAAACCGCCGCTGCACGCCATCCGGACGGGTCTCGGTCAACAGGCGGCCGCCTGCGCTATACGTGAATGTGTAGTGGGCGTGGCCCTGTCGGAGCTCGCGAAGCCGTCCTTGTGCATCGTAGCGATAGCAAAGCCGCCTTCCGGCGGGATCGATCGTCTCGATTAGCTGCCCTCGAGTATTCCGCAGCAATTGCTGGACGTGTCCGCCACGGTCGACGTGTCTGACCATCAATCCTGCCGCATCGTGCTCGAATGTCTCCGCGCTGCCGTCTGGATACCTAATCTGGCGCGGCTCCCCCGTGGCGCGCAGATCGTACGAGATGCGTTGCCCCAGAGCATTCTCGCGCGCGAGCGGCAGGCCGAACGCATCGAAAATCGTCCGCGTCGTTTTGCCGGAACAGTCCGTGTAGCGGACCAGCTCGCCGAGGCTGTTCCACTCCAGCGTCGAACGGCCGCCACGCGCGTCGACGTGCGCGATCGGCAGCGCGGTCAGCCCTTTGGGATATTCGTAGCGATTTTCCCGACCAAGCGGATCCTGACTCAACAGCAGCCGGCCCTGCGGATCGTATTCCGCGCGCCAGGCGCCGCCGTCAGCCCCGACAACCTCCACGGGCCGCATGCTGTTGCCGTCATAGCGAGTGCGAGTCGTACGGCCCAGCGGATCGGTCTCGGCGACGATCCGGCCTGCATCGTCGTACTCGAACTCGACCGTGCGCTCACCCGGCAGCATCAGCATCACCGGCATGCCAGCGTCGTTGTATTTGATCCGGTAGAGTCCGCCGTCGAAGTCGATGTACTCGACAATCTGAAACTGTGCGTCGAAGCGCCAGTGCCCGGTGCGGCCATCGGCGTACCGAACGCGGGTTTGACGGCCTTCGATGTCGTATTCGAGCGTCGCGTCCTCGCCTTCGCTGGTGCGTGTCGCGACTACCCGCGGCTGGCCTTCTATCGTCGACCACACGTAACTCGACGTGAAACCCAGTGCGTTCACATGACTCGCCATCAGGCCGTTGGTATATGCGAACTGGCGCACGACCGCCCCATTTGCGTCCGTCACCGACGCCAGCTGGCCGTTCTCATCGTATCCGTAAGCGACGGCCAGCCGGCGCTCATTGCCATGAACGAGCGTGACCGCGCTAAGCCGTCCGTGTCCCTGCTCGTAATCGAGCACGGCATTCAATCCGCCGCACGTCAGAATCTCGGTGACGCGGCCGCGGCTGTCGCGCTCGAACTGGCACCACTGCCCAGCCTGATCCTCGATGCGGCGCACCCATGCGATACGGCCGGAGTCCGGATCGTATCGGCCGAAGTCGTAATACGTCTCGCCAATGTCATGCAGGATGTAACGTCCATCCGGCGTACAGGTCAGATATTGCTGCTCGGCTTCGCTGAACGCAGCTTGCCCAGCCCTCAGCAGCGGAAACCCACTCTCGCGTCCTTGTGTGTCAGTCAACCAGAGGCGCCCGTCACGAGCATGCAGACGGCGCTCCCACGGCAGCACCCACCCGCGGCCGAGCGTTCCCGCATAGTCAATACTGCTTGAATAAAATCGTTCGACGGAAACCGGCATCGGGCTCGGGATCACGAAGTCGGTTTCCGATTCGGCCTGCAGGATCTTCCGGCCGGTCGTCACATCGACCGGGTTACCAAACATCCCGCCTATCGCCTTGTTGATCGCAGGGCCGGCGACGTAGCGCCCAAAGGCTTCTCCAAGAACAAACCCGCCGATGAACTTTGCGGCGCACGGTAGAACCGCGCGCGACAGGCCGCCAGCTGCCTTCAAGAGTCCGCCAAGCCCCCCGACCAGTCCCGCCAGCGCAAACGCCCAGTCGGTCCCGGTCCGTAACCAAGGCGGCACTTCGTCATCAACCGGTAGGTATGTCTGCGTGCCGCCGTGAAAGAACGTGTCGTGAGAACCGTCGCCGACCGTCGCGCCGCAGGTAATCTTGTCGTCCTTCCGCGCCGCGGGCCGCCCGTTGATGAAGATGTTCGTCGATCCTTGCGCGACAAGCGGAATGGGATTGTGCTTGCTGCACGCGACGCCGCTCAGCGTCGCATAGGCCGCCGAAAGGGAGTTGACGTAGACGTCCGGCGAGCCGGTAATGATGTTGCCGGATTGCGAGCTGAACATCTTCCCGATCGACTCCCCTATTGATAGGAGAGCCTGCGCTCCGATACCGGCCATCATGCCGGCCAGCAAGGCCACGCCGAATCCGCATGTGAATGTGGCGAAGGCGACTGCGGCGATCAGGGCAATGCCCAGCACGGCGCCGACCAGAAAGCCCGCGAGCGCGCTGGTGTGATCGATCGGGTCAGTGACTCGTGCGGCTTCGTACACGATGATGGTCCTTTGCTGTTGTTATGCCGACTCTTGTTCTGCCGGACGATAGCCGTCGAGCCAGTCGCGCCACAATGCGTCGAGCGTTTCGCCGAAGCTCTTCGCGCTCGAAGCGGTAAAGATCAGCACGCGTCCTGGGGCAACAATGAATGCGCCTTGCCGTTGAAAAACGGTCTTGGGGCCGTTCCGATAGGCAGCGTCGATGCGCTCCCCCGGCATTCCATCGGTTTCAGGTCCAAGCCGTTCAGTCTGACGCGAAAGCACCCGGTGTCCCTGCAGCCTCGATTTGAGCAGCGCGATCTGCCGATCGATATACGGCGCAAGGGTCTCTCCGTCCTTCAGCCAGTCGCGTGCGACACTGAGGTTCGGCTGTGCGGCAGTATCGGCCGGCACGAACAGGTTGGTCGTGCGATCCTCGAAACCGTTAGGCAGAACGATGCTGCCTTCGTGAATCCGGATACGGTTTTCGGAATCCGTCATGCTGGTTCTCTCGTGATGTGTAGTTGTTGGAATGAGTGGAAATCAGCGCCCACTCGCGCCACCACTCATTTTCCTTGCAGCGCGACGGCGCTTTCCCGGCGCAAGCGCAAGCTGCCCGCGAGCAATACGACATGTGCGACGAGCCACGCGTAAAACGCAACGCCGTAGCCGGATATCGGCGTCGCATCTGCTTCGTTGAAGTACCACTTCGTCGTGAACAGTGAACAGAGCGCACACGCGAGCGCAGCGGCCGAAAGCTGGCTCGCGCGGGTATATCGGCTCCGAGCGAGCTGGACGGCCGCGGCCACGTAGAGCGGATTGGCGAGCCATGCTGGATTGAGCATGAACAGTCCCAACCAGCCCTGGGCGAGAACCGACAGCCCGCTGAGCGACGCTTCCTTTTCGAAATGCATCGCCGGCATCGTCAGCGAGAGGAGGTACAGCGCCCCGGATACACCGAGGACCGTCTCCCGCCTGATACGCGGCGTCGAATCAAAAACGTTCATCATTTCCCGAATCCATTGCACGACGCTTCAACCGTCACGCGTGCGTTCAATCCGTCTGGCCGGCCGGCGTCACAACCTTCTCGCCGCGCGCGCGCATCGCTGCGCGTTGCGCCTTCGGATCGAGCGGCGGCCACGGCGCGCCGGCCGAAACGATCTTGCGACGAACCTCTTCGATACGCGTACGCGCCGGCGAGTCCGCGGCCGTATGGTTCTTCAACTCGTTCTGCAGCACCCACCCGTACGACACGCCGAGCTGGCTGGCAATCTTCGGATCCGCGCCGTGCGAGAGGAGATAGTCGACGACGTCCCACTGCTGAATCATCGTCGCCTCGAAGAGTGCCGTCTTTCCGAGCGAATCACGAGCATTCACGTTCGCCTTGTGCTCAACCAGCAGTTTCAGCTGGGGCAGCAGCCGGTTCTCTGCAACTGCAAAAATCATCGGCGTGTCGCCGTTGTATTGCCAGTTGGGATCGAGCCCGCTGTTCAACAACACGCGCAGGAGGTTGGGCGTATCGGCCCGCAATGCGACGTCGACTACCGATCCGCCGCTGGCACCGACCGGCGCCTTGGGATCTGCGCCGTTCTTCACGAGCACCGAAATGATCTGGTAGCGCGGATTGGACGCGTCATTCTTGACCGGAACGATTTCCTGCACGGCATACGACAGCAGCGTCGTATTCTTCGCGCCCGGCGCATTCAGATCGGTCTTAGGCGCAAGCTGCTGAACGCGAGTGAGGTCGCCGTCATGAATGGCCTGAGCCAACGTGAGTTGCTGCCCCGAAAAGAAATCTTCCGGTGCGTAACGCTTGAAGCCAGTCATGTTCGTCCCTTGGGCTTGAGTGGGCCACCAGAGCGGCGAGGACACTCCAACGAGTGCGGCAATCGCGCCGGCGGTTATCGCTTTTTTGTATCGCATCAGTGAGATGAATTCAGTTGGGAGACCAGGTCGAGTTGATCCTTCGCGACCTGCTGGTTGATCCCGTTCGTCACGTCACCCATCAGGTGACGGCCGACCGTGGTCACGCTTTCACCGTCGAGCGTGACGGGGCTGCCAACCGCCTTGGGCATCAACGCCGCCGTACCGTCGCTGATCGGTCCGAGGCGGCCTTCCTGCAGGCCGGTCAGGATATCGCCGTCGACGCGGTAGGCCGTGATGTTGGCCGGCTGGGCGGTCCCGCCGTATTGCGCGACGGTCTCCGGATTGAGGCCTGCAGCATTGAAGGTCACAGCCGAACCGCCGCTGGCCTCGGCTGCAGCGGACGCCAGGCCACCGCCGAGCGAATGCCCGGTGAAATCGACGCCGGCCGACGCGCCCGTGGTCTCGATGTTCTTGCCGATCGTGACCGCGTTGCGGTAATACGGCGCATCCGCGCCGAGCCCTTGGGCCATGTTGTTGCTCATGTCTTCGCCGAAGAGCTGCTGCGTCCCCTTGAACGCGACCGTCGGCTTCATGCTGTCGCCGAAGACTTTCGGATCCGGGATGTACATCTGCGCCCCGAAGTTGCTACCGCTTTTCTCGAAATCACCCGGCTTTAGGCCGAACGCCTTCAATGCTTCCGGATCGTTGGTCGCCATCTTCCACCCGGTCGGCGGCGGATCGTTCGGGTGATACACGTGATCCGCGAGTTTCGCCAGTTGCTGCGCCTTCAGCGAGCTCGCCAGCTTGGCTGCCGCCGCGCGCGTCGCCGGGTCGGAGCTCGCCAGCCCCTTCGCGATCGTCGCCTGCTCCGCCGCCCACTCGAGTGCGAGCGCCTGTTCGGCGGACGGCGCGCTGCCGCGATTCAGATGGATGACCGGCCCGTCGAGATAGATGCCGTTCGCGTTGATGACGATCGTTGACGGACCGAAGGTCAGCTTGATGCTGTCCGGCGTCATCGTCACGACGCCATCGCCGACCCGATGCTCGATGCCGTCGCTCGCCTGATGGCTTTGCATGCCGGGCCCGGCCTTGCTTGCGATGGCCTTCGTATTGATCACGTTCGCCGTGGTGTCGCGAGTCAGCGCGATGGTTTCCTTCAATCCGCCCTGGGCGATCTGCTTCGTCTCGCTGCCCTTGAGCAGCGACACCGTGCGCCCGCCGGCTTCGACCGTATGCGTTTCCGAATCCTTGATGACCGTGTTCATGTCCTTCTGCGCGTGCAGAAAGACCTCTTGCGCGCCGTTCACGTCGGAGAACCGCAGTTCGTTCGAGCCGGCGCCCTTGTGCGTCTGGCTCTTGATCCCCATCGTCTGCCCTGCAGCCCCGTGATAAGGGTTGCCCTGCTCGCCGTTGTAGACGCGGCCCACAATGACCGGATTGTCTGGGTCCCCTTGATTAAACGCGACCAAGACCTCCTGTTTGATCCGCGGAATGGCTGCGGCCCCCCACCCGTCGCCTGCCCACGGTTGGGACACGCGGATCCACATCGAATCCGACCCGTCCAACTTGCCGCGGCGATCCCACAGGAAGTGCACCTTCACAGCACTGCCGTTCGTGTGAATTTCTTCGCCCTTTGGGCCGACCACGATCGCCGACTGCGTGCCGTGAATGACGGGCTTCGGCGTATTTCTGGGCGAACGATACGGAAACTTCTTCGGAAGCAGAGAAAATGTATTGCGGTACGGCAGCTTTGCGTTGTGTTCCGTGTAATCGTTCACGGCCTCGTGGCGAACGTGCAGGATGACGTATTCCTGATTGTTGGCCATGACCGGATGGTTCGACACCGTCACGCTGCCTGCAGCCGTCATCCGCCATGCATAGCCGCTGCCCGTATAGCGATGCGCGCTCGCTTCTTCCGCCTGCATCGCAATGCGTGCGTAGCGATCGCCATCATCACCGTGGTCGAATAACGACTGGTGTTCGAATCGCTCCGTTGTCTCGAGTCCCGCATGCCGGAGATTCTCTGGCTCGGCCTGCGCCAGCATCAGCGGCGACGACGGGTTCTGGTGATTGAAGTCGCGAAAGGCGATCTTACCAACGCCAAAGCGTCGCCCTTCGTGCAACTGGTCGATCCCGTTGTCTTCACTCGCAGCGGTGGCTGCATACGGCAAATTGGCCAACCCGTCGATTGGGCGGAAAACGAAATTCGTATCGCCAATGACAAGGAAGTGCTTTTCCTTTTCGTAGCGATGCGTCCAAATCAGGCCTTCCTGCTCCATCAGACGTGCACAGAAGTTGAAGTACGACTCCTGGTACATCACGATGTATTCGAGCGGCTTCTGTGCGGTCCGGATGTCGAACTCGAAATCGGTGAACCCGTGATCCTGAAAAATCTCGGTGAGGATGTCCTGAGCGGTCTTGTTCTGGAAAATCCGGCAGTCGGTCGAGCGCGTCAGAAACCAGAACCACGGCGCCACCGTCATTTGATATTGCGTCACCTTGCCCGGGTTGCCCGCCCGGTCGAACGACGTGACGTAGCCGTCGAAGTAGCGAATACCGTCGGCCCCGCCTGACGAGACGATGCGCTCTAGCGTGGACTGCCGCGCGCTTTGGTCAAATCGGATCTTGATCGGTTGGCCGATCAGCTGATCGGGCGCCAGATCGTGCTGGTGCGACAGCAAATCGAGGTGGATTTCCGGCAACCGATTGACGTGTTCATCGATGACCGCGGTGCTGACCAGTAGCATGTCCGGACCAAGCGGCGAGTCGATGGTCACGTATCGATTTAGCTGAGTCAGTCGCGCAACGCCGCCAGCCGCATTGTTGAGCGCGTCCGCAATTGCGGCCGGCGTTTTGTTCATCAGCGAGAAACCGGTCTGCGCAAGCTGGACGGCGCGTTGCACCGTGTCGATATGACTTGCGACGCCGGCGAGCGGGCCAATCTGGCCTGCCACCGTGGACGCAACCGGCCCGGCGAGGCCGCCAAGCGCGCTCAACGAGCCCAACAGATTCCCACCGGAACCGGCCGGAATACCGCCATTTGGGGCGAAACTCATTTGAATACCCTTTATTTTCGTCTCAGGTTCTGTCCCCAACTGACTCACCAGCTTGAGGCCCCGCTACTGTAGGACAAAACGTTTGCCAGCGAAAGATACCTGAAATTCCTTTGCAATTTCCTAGCTGACACCACTTCCACCCGCCAATCAAATAAGCGGTTGGGAACCGGCGCGGGGTTCTCCCCGTCGCAGAACCGCACCGGTCTCTGCCGAGACCAACACGATTTGCACGAAGCTCGTGACTGGAACGTACGGGGAAAATAGTCGATCCATCACGCGCCCTAATCCGGCGAGACTGAATTGGACGAAACGCTGCTCGTCGATCACGAGCCGGACCTCCAATCCTTGGACGAACGCTGAAGCCGGCTTGCCTGGCATCCAGCGCCGCACCCTTTCAGTCGAAAGGGACACGAGCGCGTCGAATCGCCGGCCGGCGTCGGGCGCAAACATGCCGAAGCGAGTGCACAGCCGCTTCAGCTCATTGAGGCCTTCGGCGTTCAGCCGCGCTGCCTGCGGAACCAGCCACGACAGCAATTCCCACAGCTCGCCGCGGCGGAGAATCGGCGCGGGACTTGAACTGGGTTGAGCCAATAACTCGAGCTCGTCACCGGAGTCCCCATCGCGCACGGCCAACTGGCTCTCGCGCATGTCCGCCAGGTCGCCATTTGTGCAAGACAGCACGATGTCGAGTTGGCGCTGCGCGGCCGGATCAACGGGCTCGCCGCGAGCGTTCACAAGCGCGAGTTCCAAGCCGCGCAATCCGTCTGCGCGCGCTACCGTTGCCTGTCCGCGCAGCGCTTCCTGTCCCGGCTTGGCGGGCTCGGAAGGCGGCTTCGGCGCGCGCCGGGCTTCGTCGCGCAAAACAACCCAATAGAGGCCAGGCGCTGCGCCAAGCGCGTGCTGCAAAGATTCGAAGGGCGGCAGAAGCACGGCACCCTGGGCCGTCGTTATACGGACCTGATCAACTGACCAGACCTCGCTCGTAGCTGCGGTCTTGAGCGAAAACGGTTTCAGCGCATAGTACGGTTGCCCAGCCCTCGTTTCGATTGGCTCCGCATTGCTCGAGAACAAGTTGACTACTGGCGTGCAAAATAGCCGGAGATTGTCGGCCGACGCGGCTACCAGCCGTTGCGCGCGACGTGAGTCAGGGTGGATGCCGGCAACGGCCAAATGCAACGTGATCCGGCGCGCGCCAACCGCCAACCGTTTCAACCGCGCCAAATTCAGATCGAGGTTGTCAAATCGAGCGGGAAACGCCCCGTACTCCATCAACAGATGAAACGGAGCAATCGTGTTGTCGCGAGGCGGCGGAAGCAGCGCGTCGGCATCGTCGAAACCTGCGGCCGCTAGCGGCATGTCCACCCGGCGCCAGCGCCCGTTGCCGTCCAGTTCAACGAAGGCACGCGTGGCGTGCATCAGCACGCCGTCGGCGAGCGCGGCCGCGACCTCCCTCTCCCCTGCCAAGTGCAACCGCAGCATATCTGGCGCGATGGAGAACTGGGCTGACGGCGCCGTGAGCTCAAGGGTGAAAGACAAAATCCCCGTGGTGTCGGACGGCAGTGTCGTTTCCATCGGCGCGACGGTCGACGTCGCGTAACGTACACCGGAGACAGTCAACGGCACCAACGTGACGTCGGCGGCGGTGCGGAACACCAGGCGGCTATTCGGCGCCACCAGTGGCGTGCCGCGTGGAACTATCCGCGGCTCGGTCTGCTTGCTAGCTCGATCCACGCGGAATTGGGCCATCGCACAAGATGGAAACGGCCGCAGGAACGCTCCGTGGATTGTGTCAATCAACGCGTGAGTAAACTCCGGCACCTCATCTTCGAGTCGGATGTCGTGCCGAGCGCACATCAACGCGAACGATTGCAGCAGCCGCTCGACGTGTGGGTCATCCGAGTGCTCACCGGACATCGCAAGACGAGCCGCGATTTTGGGGTAACGCTCGGTGAATGCGCGCGTCGAGCGGCGCAGCAGACCCAACTCACGCTCAAAATGCGGTAGAAGATCCTCGGGTTCGATGGCCATACGCTTTTCAGATGGTCACGCCGATCTCTCAATCGGTTCCGTGCTCATACATAGGTAGACGCAGCGATTCTAACCGGGCGTCGCGCACGCTTATCTCGAATTTATCGAGTCGGTGCCGAATCAATCATAGTGCTTGAAAAACGCAAGCCATGAGGATTACCAATGTCATGAAACGAGGGCCGCCACTATGGCCCTCGTGACAGCCCTCTGGGCTTCGGGAGGTTCGGTTGCCCATCGCCAAGCGAGCAAAAGCGGTGAACACGCTCTCGAAACTCCGCAGGCACCGATCTCGCGAACGGTTTCCTCGTCGACGCAACTCCGTCAGCGTGCGACGCGTCACCTTCATCTGGGTCCGGTGCAGGCCGCCGTGATCCAACTTTTTGGGGTCCGCTGGCCATCGCAGAGATCCCCGTCAAAATCCGTATTGATCGTCGCCCCAGCGCCGCAGCACCTGGTAGTCGTGTTCGGGCAATACGATCAGGCCCGACTCGGCGGCCTCCAGCATGCGTTCCATCTGGCCGCTCAGGATCAGGTTGCCGTGCACGCCGTAGAAGTACCAGGCGAACCGGTGGCCAATACGCTCGTCGAATTGCGTCAGCTTGCCGGCGAGGCTGTATACGTTGAGCTTCGCGGTGTTCTTCAGCCCGGCGATCTTGCGCGTATGGGTCCAGCGCGGCACGAAATTCATGTCGCGGCCGCTGCGCGAATCGGTATAGTCCTCGGCGCTGAACACCCACCGCTGACACACGCGCTCGCCAGCACGGCCAGCACTCGACGCGGCCCAATCGTCGAAGAATCTGCGGCCGCGCCATTGTTGGTTGTCATACCCGGGAGTGAGATCGCGCACGCTGATCACGCGCGATGCGCCCGTGTCGACGTTGCGCTCCACCAATTGCCGGTCGCCGTCGCGCTGCCGGCGCTCCTGAAATGTCGCTTCGGCCAGTGCCGAGAAGTGCTTCATGTCGATCACGGCCTGAAGCCGATAGCGCGGCGCGCCGAGGGTGCGTCGCTCGACCGGTTCGCCCTCCATGTCATGCCAGCCCGAGCGCAATTCACGCGCATCCGGCAACCGCCAGGGCGTGCGGCGCGGAAACACCTCACGCTCGACGAACTCCTGCTCTTCCCAGATCTCGAGCTGCACGAAATTGTCCTGGTCGCCGCCGCGGTCGTGCACGAAGTAGTGCAACAGCGGCTGGACCTCGACCAGCTTGTAGCCGGAATCCCGGTGCGCACGCAACAGCTCCTCGACCGAGCCGTGGTGGGCGTCGAGTTGCATGTCGATCCACGCGTGATAGTCGGCCGCGATCTCGCGGCCCTCGGCGTCGATTACGCGCGCGGGCCGTTCGCAGAATTCGTCACGCGTCACCGCGTATCGCGCGCTGCGATAGTCGGTGCGGGTCGCGAATGCGGTCAACAACTCAGCATGCTTCGGCACCACCGGTGTCACCGCAACGATCGTCGCGAGCACGTCGGTCTGCAGTTCATATTCTTTGCGCATCAGAGAGGTCCTGATTTAGCGGCGCGGCGCGCGCTGCTCGAGGTGGATGACGTTTTCGCGAGCGAACCGCACGCGCTCACCGATATAGAAACCGAGATATTCCTGACCGGCACCATCGGCGCCGACGAATTCGATGACGAAGGCGCCGTAGCCGTCTTCGTCCCCCAGGCCATCGTGCACGCGGTCCATGCAGACGGTCGCGCGCAGTAGCGGGCCGACGATCGGCTGCAGCTCGACTACGTCGCCGCGCTCGATGGTGTCGCGCCGGGTGTCACGCCGCGTGTCCCAGCCGCGAGTCGATTCGGTTACGACCTCGAAATCGATCGGATGGCGGCTACCCCACACGCTGCGCAGCAGTTTCCAAGTGCCGAGCGGCATCTTGCTATCGCCGGCCTCGAATCGTTGATACTGACGTTCCGTGAGATTCAGCAGCACGGCCATCTGGCCTTGCGTGCGGTTGCTGCGCTCCCGCAGTTGACGCAACATCTCGGCCGTCGGCCGGTCCGTCGCAAGCGTCGGAACAGTGGTGGACATCGGACTTACCTCCAAAGGCGACAAAATGTCGTGCCCCTGCATCGTAGCACGACATTTTGTCGTATCAAGCCCCGCCGAGCGCCGACCACACGCTGCTGGCCGTGCCGAGCAGGACCGCCGCCGCGGTCCATCGCGCGGCGATCTGGTTCAGTCGTCCCATCTCGCGATTCGCGTCGACCATCGCATTCCAATTCTGCTCGGCCGCGAGCGCGAGTGCATCGGTCGCCGTCCTCTGCCAGTAGGCATACCAGCCTGGTTTCTGCTCCGGCAAAATGGGCTCGCGCGCCATCGGATCGTTCAGATCGAGCGGCCCAAACGGCGTGGCCGGTGGACGCCGGAACTCGACCCGGGCGGACCCGTACCAGTACCACGCGCTCGTCAGGCCGGCGCCGAAGGCCGCCGCGGCCAGGATGATTGGCCCGTAGCTGATGGACATCGATGTGTCTCCTGCAGGTTGAGATCGCGTTCAGGCAGGAACCGCCAGCGCCGCGCGCGGGTCGGGTGTGAGGCTGGCAAGTATGCGGCGCATGAAGGCCGGCAGCATCCCGCACAAACCGATCTGTTCACGTAGCTCGGCGCGGTAGCCGTTGAGCTTGGCTTCGTCGAAGTGGCCGCCGACGAACGCCGTGCCCGGTTCATGCGGCGCTACCCGGGCCGCAATCGAGAACGTGCCGGCGTGGCTGAAGCCGTTGTAGTGTCGCTTCGCGGCGGTGAGGCGCTTCACCGCATCGACATTGAAGCCGAGCTTCGCGGCATTCTGCGATAGCTGGCCGAGGGCGAGGTAGCCGTGCGTACGACTGTCGCCGGCTTCGAGTTTTTCCCAATAGCGTGCCGTGACCGGTCCGCCCTTCTTCGGCTCGATGATCAGCAGCTCGTCGGTCGAGCAAAGCGCGGCGATCGCGATGCCCTCGACGACCTGGCGCATCAGATTGCCCGACGCGAGCAGCTTTCCGGTCACCAGCAGCTTGGTCGACGTCAGCACGTAGTCCAGCACGCCGAATACGAAGGCGGCCGCCAGCGCGGTGCGCACGCTCCCGACCCGGCTTGCCGCTTCATTGATCCGCCCCTCGTCGGGGCGGCGCAAGGGTTGGGTGGCCTGCAGCGTGACCCTATCCGAGATGGTGCCAGCGGACCACAGGGGGAAGATGCGACCTTTCGGCCGCGGGGCTCACAGGGAGCTGCAGCCGCGCAGTTGCGCGAGCAGCAACAACAGCATCAGGGCGGACACCGCCCAGCCACGCCAATCATTCGGCATGTTGCACCTCGATATGCTGCGCCTTCCGTGCCGCGGATGGGCCGGCCTTGGGGCAGGCGTCGCAACGGCCTGCATGTTCGTATAGTCGCGAAAGTGGCTGCGACCGGCCCCATTCGCAAGAAAATTTACGCGATGTGCCGGCCACGGCCCGCAGTGCGCGACCCACCGGCCGACGGGCGAAAAAAAAGGCCGCATCGGCGGCCTGGTGTGCGGCGCTCGCTCGCACGCTCCATGCGTCGCATGAAGCACTGGATTCGGTCATCCATTGGTTGCTACTCGGCAGTGATAGTTGATGTCGCAACAGTCTTGAACGCTTAGACCCGCGCGAACTTCAAGCGAAGACTAGATCAGTTCGGCAACCCCGCGCTCGGTGCCGGCGGTGTACGGAGAATCCGGCGACTCGTGTGCTTCTCGGTCATGCGGTCGAACAGGCGTTCGTGCACGCTCTGGATCGCTTCGGCGATGATCTCGTCGAGGCCGTCTTCGAATTGGCCGATGCGATAGTTACGCGCGGCGCCGCCGGCCAGCTTGGTGCCTTCGTTGGTCACGATCGGCCGACAAAATGAGTCTTTGTACTTCTTCTGTTTCATAAAATGTAGCTCGGTTATTCCCTTCGGCGGGATTGCCGATGGGACATCCAGTCTACCGAGGTTCGAAAAATTTTTCTCGGCCAACCATAGGACCATGTAAACACCAGTTGGCGTGACCGCCGGCCGCGACGACGACCGCCTCTACCCTCGCCACGTCTGCCCCGCGACTTCCGCCGAAGCCTAGCTTTCCGAAGCACATCGGTGTTGCTCGGCGGTGAGCGCGATCGCGACCAGCAGGTCATCGACGCGTCGATCGAATGCCTCGTCGCTCACGAACGGCACCTGCAGCACGGTCACCCCATCGCGGGTCGGCGTGCGCGCCACGCCGGCCAGCACCTCGCGCCCGACGCGCGCGAGGACGCGCCCCCGGCCGCAGCCGCCGGGGCGTGCTCCGGCGGCCGCGCCTCAACGACAGTCGCCTCCATCAGCGCGAGCGCGGCGTCCTAGCGATCGCGCAGGCGACTATTGCGCGCGTCTTTCCGATCGAGCGCCGGCGACGAAGCCGGCGGATAGGTTTTGACGTACAGCGCGACGAGCTCGCGCTCGCTATAGAACGCGTCGGGGACCCACCTCGCCCGGGAACACCACGAGCGGCGGCACTTCCCAGCCGGCTCCACCGGCGTGCGCGTCTCGCGGCAAGCTGCCAGGCTTCAGGCGCAGCAGGTGCGTCGCGTCATCCGCACGTCGGTGCCCGGCACGCCGTAGCGCGCATGCAGCGTCGCTTCGTCGAGCCCTCCGAGGTACGCGCGGTACAGCGCGAAGTGGGCCGGCGTCAGGCGCATCGTGGCGCGGGCGGGTGAGGCACGCACGTCACTGGCCTCCGGTCGGCGCCGGGTGCAGCCACACGGTACGCTTCGCGATCCAGCCGAGTCCGCAGCTGGCCATCACAAGGCCGGCGAGGCCGAGACCCAGATGCACGGCCACCATCGCCGGCGCCTCGTGCACGCGCGGGGCGTGATAGAGCTTCCACATGAAGTCGGCGAGTAGCCAAAAGGGCAGACCCGCTGCGGTCGTGATCCACTGCGGCACTGCGAGCGCCGCACTTGCGACCTGCTGGCGGTAGGTCAGCGGCACGAGCACGTACGCTGCCGTGATCCCCCCCATCAGCACACCCGTGCCTGGATACGTAACCGACCCTACGCCATAGCTCAGGCCGGCCGTGCCGAGCGCAAAGACCACCCATTGCCACGCAGCGAACGGTTCGGCGAACGGCTCGACGGGCCGGTCGCGTCCCGACACGAGTACTGCATAGCCGACCTGCAGGAACCCGAAGCCGATCAGGGCGCAGCCGGCGCCGGTGGCCACTGCTCGAGCGCGGACAGCGCATCGCGATGTCCAATGGCCGCGCGGACCCATGCTCGCGCGGCGCGCGCGCCTGGATCCCCGTGCTGAGCCGCCTTGCGCCATGCGTCGCCGGCGCCCTCGAAGGCCGACGCGATCACGATCAGCAGACCGCCCAGCAGCGCGTGATAGCGGATGCGGAGCCATTCCGGCCAGTGTTCGATCGACTGCCAGCGGCGCGTCGCACGCAGTTCGCTCATGCGTGGCCTCCGGTTGCCGAGCGCTGCGGCGCGTCGGGGACGAGTGCGGCCATGTGCGCCTGCACGTCGCGCACGAACGCGGGTGCCGCGCGCGGCGCGTCAGCCAGGTGGAAGCTCGGCTCGGAGCGGAACCCGAGGTAGTACAGGCTCAGCGCACCGTCCTTCTCGAACTGCAGGTGCGCGGGGTGGCGGGCGAACAGCGCGGTGTAGCGCCCCGCGCAGCTGAGGCCCTCGGACCAGACCTGCTGTGGGTAACGCCGCATCCTCTCGGTAGCCTCGGTGAGATTCAGCTGCATCTCGTCCTCCTGGGCGGTCGGCTCAAGCGTGTGTCGCGCGCTACGGAAACCGCAACGGGGCGGGCGTCGCGCCGATCAAGGGTACGACGAAAGTGTCGCCGAGAAACGCCAATCTGGCAAAAATCGCCCTTCTGATAATGAACATTGTCGGATGGGGCATTTTGGTACCCGACAAATATCTCGTTGATGCGGCCTTTGAAGTCGGCCAGCACGCCTCCATTGGTCGACGCCGTTGAATAACCCCGGCTCAGCCACCATACCCCCCGACCCGCTCAACCGATCTAGAATGGAAAACTTCATATGTTTGCCAACTCTTGTCATGCGCCTGATCAATCGAAAGAAGCCAGACGCGGTGGTCCGGGAATTGAGTGCCGACGAAGCCGAGTCGGTGCGCCGCTTTTGCGGCGCCGGTGAGAAAACTGAAGCTCACGACGCCGGCGTCATTGCGGGAATCCTCGCCGAGATGCGCGATGGTCGGGATGTTCAGTATTGGCTCGAATGCGACTGTCGCGGCACCGAGATTAAGGGTAGCCAGCAGCCGAGATTAACGGCTCGGGCACGCGAACAGGGACCGGTGCATTTCATGCGTCTGAATGGGTACGGGCCCCATGCATGCGCGCTGCAGTCCTTTCGTACTGATCCGGACGTGGAAGTTGACGAGGACGAAGCGCCGGAGCCAGGCAAACACCGCCCGCTGCGTCCGGTCGAGGATACCCTCGACTATCTCGACGACGAACACGAGCCGCGTGGTGGCAGGAACCCTTCCGGTGGACAACGCGGCGCCGGGGGAGCCGCCCGGGGCCGGCGATTACCGAAACTCGGGCGCGTCCTTTACACGATGCTCCATCATGCGGGCATCAACACGGTGGCCTCCGGGGCGACGTGGTTATCAGGCGAGCAGTCGTGGTGGGCGCGCGTCAACGCGTTTGCCAAAGCCGAGGAAATGAGCGAGTCGCTGTCCCTGAGCGATGTGCTATTCACAGAGCCGTGGACCAGGCTTCCGGCCAAAATGAGCGAGATCGATGCACTTCCCTGGCCCGCTGGCAAGAAGCGCAGCGCCTTCATGCTGTTCGTAGCTGACGAGATCGATGATGGAACTGCGGTCAAGCACACGCGATTCAAACCTGCAAGGGTGACACCACAGCAGCCATTGCGCATTGGCGGCAGGGACCAGCGCCACAGTCACCCCCCGTACTGGGTGCTCGCGGTCGTCGACCGCGGCCGGGATGGGACTGCCCGCGTGCGGGAAGCGTTCGCACAGCACGCGTACAGCAAAGACGAACCGGTGCCGCTCGACAGTCACTACGAGCGGCGTACGCTAGTACAACTGCTCAAGGTGATCGAATGGGTTCGTAGAAAGGGCGTAACCGTCACGCTGACGAAGCCATTGTTCGACAGTGAGGTGACGCTCGAGTCGGGTGAGACGGCCAATTGCCGAGCCGACTTCGAACTGGAGTTTCACGAAGTGACGCAGGAAGCGCCTGACGCGCAGCGCCACCGAATTGTGATCGAAACCATGGGATCGGACTCGGAAAGCTATCTGCTTCAGAAGGCCGGCACTCACGAGATCATGCGGCGGCGCGGTGCGCTACTCGAGCACGTCGTGCGCGATGATGGTGACCAGGACGAACGAGATGATGCGTTTTGCAAACGGGTCTACGGACGCATTCTGGGGCTGGCTGGCGTGCCCCGTCAGGAGAACGGAGTGAAGACACAGCTAGCCAACGCAGACGACTGAGTTACCTGCCAATAGCTGGGGCATCGCGCCCGAATGGACTCGATCAGGATTTCATCGTGGCACGATCGGCAGCTCGCAACGCCAAGCGCTCGCCCCCGCCCATCTCCAAGGCTGACGATATGAACAACGGAAACCGGGAAAAGCCTACCATCGACGTCGAGCGCTTCAGGCCCGTTGGGCTCGACTTCATGCCGAACGTCCATAAGCGATACACGCTGTACTACGACGAAACCAACAACATCCGTCGTCTAACGCTCACCCGTGCCGGACTGAACCACGACGCGCTGGACTGTTTTGTCCTCGGAGGCATCGCATTGGAGCCGGGGACCATGCTTTCGGACGTCGCGGCACTGAAAGCGCAGCTGCGGATTCAACCGTCAGCGCCCGAGATGAAACTCAGGCACCTCGTGAAAGGAGATTACGCAGCTTGCCTCGATTCGCGAAAAGTCGAGCACTTCCTCGCCTGGGTCCTCGAGGCAGCGGTGTACATCCACTACTCAAACTTCAGCATCCTGAACTGGTCTATCGTAGACCTAATCGATTCGCTCATAGTATCAGAGCGCTTTCGGCATCTGATAGCGGTGCACGACAAACTGAAAAACGAGCTGCACGCGCTTGTCCGGCACGACCCGCTTGGTTATTTTCGCCTTCTCAAGACCTTTGACTACCCCAATGTCGGCGTCGGCCGAATGCCGGAGTTCGTAAGAGCCGTTCGCACCTTCCTGTTTCGTAACGGGTTCGCGTTCAGAAACCTCGAGACGATGACGCTGTGCGACCTGCTGCAGGATGCAGCGCACGACACTACACTTGACTTCTTGGTCGGCAACGATTCGGACGTCTTGGTGGACAGCTTCGACACGGTGTTCCTCAATCGACTGGCCACGTTCACGAACGCCGTGCACGTGTTCGACGATGAGCCTCAGGTCCGTGCGAGCTTGGAGCAGCGGCGGATCGTCCACGGCGACCAACCCATCATGTACCGTTTCGCAAACTCCCGGAGCGAGCCCGCCATTCAGGTGTCAGACGTTCTATGCGGGATTCTGGGCAAGCATTTCAGTTGCATGGAAAAGCTCAGCATCGAGCAGTTGGAGGGTTGGCGAGCGAAACTTTCAGACCAACAGTGCCGCAACGTCGCCTTGCTGGCCAAGTTGATCGACAAGGCAGACGAAGAATGCCATGCTTTGATCTTCAACCAAGCGCCCAACGACAGTAAAGCCAAGAGCTTATGGTTCCTGCACGGAATCGAGTACCCCGAAGACTCCCGGGACCGTTGAGCGGCGGGTCGGCCCTACCGTAGACCGTAGACCGTAGACCAAATTAAAGTTGTCACCGTTTGCGAAGTAAAAATGTCACTTCGCCGCCTCGCGCCTGCGATGAAAGGCGAAACCGTCGTGAATTCATGAGGTTGCACGTCGCGAATTAAAGTTGTCACCGGCCACGGGGTTGCGAAGACCGGTGTCAACTTCCCCGCGGCGCCGTTGTAGCGCTATCAGCCCCTGTCGCGCGTCGTGCGAAAACGGAGTTTGAGCAGCCGATCGTGCCGTAGTGGTAAAAAAATTATCTCGCGGGGGTGTCAGAATTTCCGTGTTCAAGGCGGGGTTGAGATTCACACGGATGGTCGAACGAACCGGTCCTCGTAGAGGATAGCGAATTGGTTCATCGCTGTCTTCCAGTCGTGAGCGGCACGTCCCCAATCGGCAGTGATGTTGCGCAGCGCCAGCCAGATCAGTTTCGTCGCGGCATCATCGGTCGGGAAGTGACCTCGGGTCTTGATGATCTTGCGTAGCTGCGAATTGATGTTCTCGATGGCGTTCGTCGTGTAGATCACCTTGCGCACGCCCGGCGGGAACGCAAAGAACGGAATCACGCGATCCCAGGCGTTGCGCCACGCCGTGCTGACCGGCGGGAATTTCTGCCCCCACGGACCGTCAGCAAACGCATCCAGCTCGGCCTGCGCGGCTTCAGCGCTCGGGGCGGTATAGATCGGGCGGATCGCAGCAGCGAGGGACTTGCGGTCTTTCCAGCTCGCGTAATCGAGACTGTTGCGGATCAGGTGGACGATGCAGGTTTGCAGCGTCGTGGCCGGAAACACCACCGCAAGTGCTTCGGGCATGCCCTTGAGGCCGTCGGTCACGGCAATCAGGATGTCGCCCACGCCGCGTGTTTTCAGATCATTGAATACCTTCATCCAGAACTTGGCGCCCTCGGTGTTCTCGATCCACAGGCCCAGGATGTCACGCGTGCCGTCGGGCAGAATGCCCAGTGCCAGATAGACGGCCTTGTTGCGCACGACGGCATCTTCGCGAATCTTCACGCGCAGCGCGTCGAAGAATACGACCGGATACATCGGTTCGAGTGGCCGGGCCTGCCAGGCCGTCACTTCGGCCATGACCTCATCGGTCACCGAACTGATGAATTCGGGCGAAACTTCCGTGCCGTACTGCTCCAGCACAAAGCCCTGAATCTCGCGCACGGTCATGCCCCGTGCGTACATCGCAACGATCTTGTCGTCGAAGCCCGTGAAGCGTCGTTCGTGTTTGGGGATCAGCAGTGGTTCGAAACTGCCGTCGCGGTCGCGCGGTACTTCGATGCGGATCGGTCCGTCTTCGGTCAGAACCGTCTTGGCGCCACGGCCGTTGCGCTGGTTCGTCACGCTGGCCGGTTTTGCCGCGCCCGGCGCGTAGCCGAGGTGGTGATTCATCTCACCGCCCAGCGCTCGCTCGATCAGCGCCTTCTTGAGGGCTAGCGTCGCGGCATTGATCGCTTCGGCCGTCATCGGGCCGTTGCCGAATTGTTCAAGCAGTTCAGCGGGAATCGCCGGTAGCTCTACCGGTGGGGTTTTCGGTTTGCGAGGCATAGGTTCTCCTGGGGAGGATCATATGCCTTGAACACGAAATTACTGACAGGCCCTATCTCGCGGGCGAGTCCTTCGGCGATGCCTGCAAACAGCTGTGAGCGACACCGGGTGGCCGTTCTTGAGTCGCGCGAAAGGCTCTTTACGACCCTTAAGCGACGGTCGCCAATGCCAAAAGCAGCCATTCATATTCGCGGTCAAAACGCCGGTAGGGACGCTACCGGGTACGAATCTTCCTCAAGATTTTGTGAACCTGATCCAATGCCATGAAGCCCTCCTTCCGTTGCCCCGCTTCATAGTACGCGTAGGCCTCGTCAACCAGTTTTGTGCATCGATCGAACTCATCCCGCGGTCCCATCTCTTCTACTGCTCGAGACAGCCCCTCCCTCAATCCACGAAAGGCTAGCGTTAACGTCCACTGGTCTTCGAAGGAGGCGCCTTCGCGCACTGGAAACTGGTTCGGGGCGCACATCCTTACAAAGACAACATAGTCCTTGAAGCTGTGAAGATCATTGAAAGGGAACCGCATCACCGTTTTTTCTCACGATTGGGCTGATATCCTAACGGCATAGCGCGTTGGCGCGATGGTAAAGCTTCCGAACCGTCTGGTCTTTGTATTCAATCATAATCGGCAAGCTGAAGATCGATTGCCGGCGGACAGCGTTCACCGCCACTTCCCCGGGGAATTGTCGACGAACACTGCGGGCCTGTCGGCGGTCTCCTTCTGGCCGCACTGCGTCCCACGACCGGGCACGCCGCTCGCCCCCGGTCCACGTCTCATGCAACAGGCATAACCGACCCAACTCGGTCCGACAGCCGGGCGCCAAGCCTAAGGCTGCTTACAGGATATAACGGTCATTTCCCCGAGGCGAAGTTGGTGGACAAGTAATCAGCCTACTTGCGTCGTCGACGTCCGCAGCTAATTGCCGCATGAAGGAAGTACCCGAACATCGCTTCGACGCGGGCATGCCATTGGGTTAGCTTTCGCGAAGGCTCGCGAAGGTCGAGCGAATATCGCCTACCAGAGCATGCGGATTTTCCAACGCGGCAAAGTGGCCGCCCTGCTCGTGCTCAGCGAAGTGCCGCACATCGCTGTAGCGTTGTTCAATCCAGCGTCGCGATTTACGCACCTGTTCGCCGGCAAGCATGGTGAATCCAGACGGCACGACAATTGGACGATCGATGCGAGCCGCAGAGGACCAGTTGGATCGCTTCAATTCCCAATAAAGTCGAGCCGACGAAGCTGACGCATTGGGTATCCAATACAACATGATGTCGTCGAGTATTTCGTCGAGCGTGAAGGAAGCTTCTGCGTTGCCTGCCGTACCACACGTGTCCTGGAACATTGCGTAAATCCACGCTGCCTGCGCGACCGGAGAATCTGCGAGCGCGTAGCCTATCGTCTGCGGTCGGGTCTGCTGCACCTGGGCGTATCCAGATAGCGTGCTCCAGAAATACCGGGCACTGGCAAGCATGCCCTCTTCATCCGGCGTAGCGTCGCGGATTTCGTCTGGCGTGGGCATGAACATCGCGAAGTTCAGATGGATACCGATAAGCTCGGGGAGCGCTAGTGACGCGACTTCGTCGGTCACTCCTGCGCCAAAATCACCACCCTGCATGGCCCAACGGTCATAGCCAAGCCGTCGCATCAGTGCAACGTAAGCACGCCCAATGCGCGTCATGTCCCACCCAGGTTCACCTGGTTTGTCAGAAAACCCAAATCCCGGCATCGAGGGAATGACGAGGTGAAACGCCTGCCTCGGATCGTCGCCATGCGCGGCGGGATTGCTGAGCGGCGCTATCACCTTGCGGAATTCAAGCACAGAGCCGGGCCAACCATGCGCCATCAGTAAGGGAATCGCATCCGGTTCAGGTGACCGAATGTGAAGAAAATGGATGTCCAGGCCGTCAATGGTCGTCTTGAACTGCCCGAAGTCATTCAACATTGACTCGCAGCGACGCCAGTCGTAACCGTCTATCCAATGCGCGACCAGTGCCTGCAGCTTTGCAAGTTGCGGACCCTGGCTCGTGTCATTGACGGTTTCACGGTCTGGCCAGCGCGCCCGCTGCAGTCGCCCACGCAACTCGGACAACTCCCGCTCGGACACATTGAGCTGGAATGGCTTGATCAGACCACTCATCGCTTGCTACCCCCGGTTATGTAGTGGCGTTTCATGAAGTCAAGGAGCGATGTCGGCCGCACTGTCGGATACCGGTCGTTTGCAATGTCGCGCAAGGTCCCTTCGCCCGACATCATGGGTAGCAGATACTGGAGCGGCAGCATTGCCAACGGATGAGCACCGGCTTTCGCCATTCTCCGTAGTTCGGCATATCCGTCCTCGATCGACCCTCTGCGCACCGGATGAAGCGCGCTGCCCGTTGCCAGGGCATAGTCACCCGCAATCTGGGCAATGGTGCGACGGTCACCCGCTACGGAAACCACGCTATTCATCGTCGCAGGATCGTCAATGGCGGCCACCGTCCAGGCTGCAACGTCGTTCATGGAGGTGAAATCGAGGGCCACTTCGGGGTCGCCCCAATAAGTGATCGTGCCCGCATCCGCGTTGATCAGGCCGGGGTTAGAGAACACGACTTCCATGAATCCACCGTTCAGGATATGGGTGTAGCCAATGCCGCTCAGTTCGACCTTGCGATCGAAGGTCCGCCGCATGTCGAGATAAGGGTTAATGCCCTCGGGGATTGAGAACAGGTTCTCAGAAAAGTCCGACGGAACAAATCGCCCGATGCCCGCCGCGAGCGCCGCCTCAAGCAAACGGGACTGGCCATCAATGATGGTGTCAGGGCCACCCTGAACTGCCGAAATAACGGTACCAACGCCTGCACAGGCGTGCTTGAGGCTGAGCGGGTCGTCCAGATCCAGATTGACGACGGTTACGCCGTTCGCTATCCACACCCTTGCCCGATTGCCGTGTTTGCCTGCTGAACCGCCTCGAACACCCGCACGGATCTTCCTGCCGGGCCGTGTGCGAAGTAACGCATCGATGATTCGGTGTCCCAGACCGCCGGCGGCGCCGGCGACCAGATAGCTCGCGTGTGTGTTCTCCATATCTCCCTCGGTTCGTCGTGACGCGCGGTGTAGGGCGTCGGGGAGAAGTCTAGGGCGTTCCACGTTTGAATATAAGATAGCTTAATCGCGACTCGCTGTTCCGGAAAACGACACGAAATGGACCAGGCCGACCTCATCATATTTCTCCGATTAGCTCACAGCGGAAGCCTTTCAGGCACGGCACGGACGCTGAAGGCCCCCAAATCATCCGTAAGCCGGGCGCTCTTACGATTGGAGACGGAGATTGGATCAGCGCTCTTCGACCGGTCCACACGACACTTCAGGCTGACTGACGCGGGAAAACTGCTACTGCCCTACGCGTCGCGGGCAGTTCACGACCTGCAGGAAGCACAGGCGATCATCGATGGCTACGCGGGGGAGCCACGCGGGCTGCTACGCATTAACACAACGCAATCGTTCGCACAGGGACTCATTGCGCCCATGCTGCCTGACTTTCTAGACCGCTATCCGGAACTTACCGTCGAGCTGACCACGGACTCAAATTACGTTGACATCGCGCGCGAAGGTATCGACGTAGCGGTGCGCGTCGGTACACTTCCTGACTCGTCGCTCATCGCTCGCAGACTGCCACCTGTCGAATTGTGGCTATGCGCAAGTCCATCCTACCTATCGCGATCGGGCGTCCCGATGGAGGCAGATGAACTTCATGGGCATAGGCTCGTCGTTCGGGAGGCCCCCACTAGTTGGGTCTTTCACGATGGCCACACGGAATTGGCCCTACACCCGCGCGGTTCGGCAATCATCCCGGACGCGGCTGCGCAGAAGATTGTTCTTGAAGGCGGTGGCGGGATCGGTTTTCTTCCAAGCTACCTCGCAGCTCCCGCCTTGACGGCAGGTACCCTGGTTCGGGTACTTCCGTCATTGAGGCGGGAACCCATTGAGCTTCACGCGCTGTATCCGACTCACCGCAGCATGTCAGCAAAGGTCCGCGCTTTCATTGATGCCCTTGTTGGTCACCTTGATACAGTCAAGCTAACGTCCTCGCGCGACTAGCAACTGTCGTCCCCCAAACGAGCGCCAAGGCATCGATACCGGCAATTGACCCGACGAACAAAATCATGGACTGAACGTCGCTTGGCTGCGTCTATCGGACCTTCGAATGTCCGACTCCCTCGCCGGTCGACTGACCGAAACTGGCCGAGAGCCGCCGGACGCAGTCGACCCCGAACGTCCCGCAACACTGCTTTCCCAGCATAGGTGACTGAGCTTGAGGCAGAGAGAGTCCTGCTTGAACTCAGCGCTTCGACCGACAGAGCGGTGCGTCGACAATCGGCCGAGAAATCAGGACGTTACCGCCGGAACGCTTGGTCCACAACGCGAATTGACAAATTTACTGCGGACGTAGGCGAATTGACGACATTATTTTGAAGTGACCGTCAATAAAGTCGTCAACTCGCCGGCCGGAAGCCTTGATCCACGAGGAATCAGGTGTGACGGAATTGTTTTGCTCTACGCCACGGGAACTGAAATGCGGGACGCAGTCGGCACCGAGCGGACCGCCCGACCAGCTCGACATCTCGTGTTATCCATCGTCTTGCCCTGCTCGAGCACAGCATTGATGGCGCGTGGGGTTGCCACCGTAACCTCGACACACAATTCGTGCTTATGGGCTTTGTTGACGAACCCCATAAGCACGACCACCTGGAGGAGAACAACCAGTCCGCAGGGGCCGGAAGGCCGCGTGATACTGCAATGCGAGTTCCTCTGCTTTCAGTCGGGGCGTTGACAGCAACAAGGTCGGGGCGAGCTTCGCGTGCGCGGCCGGGTGGTGTCGTCGTGATGAAGGTGCGTGTCGGTTCGACATGACGATCTCTCGTCAGACCTCTCAATGGACCTTGAATGATGCGCTGAAGACTCGAAGTGCGCGCAGACACCAGCGGAGCGAAGCCGAGCGCCGGCCGTCCTCGACGTTGGCCGGGGGAGTCGGGATCCGCTTTCGACTCGTGGCTTCGACGATACGGTGTAGATGCATCGTGGTTGTCCCGGAGGGAGGCGAGCTTACTGTTCGGCCAACTGCTTGAGATCGTCGCATTCGTCGAAGAAGTCAGGCTGTCCCGGCAGTGGTGCCGGCGGCCGGCGTGCTGCACGCGGCCGCGGATGGCCGGCGCGCTTTAACGTCCGAGCGATCGTCTGCAACTGCGTCCACAGGTGGTCCGCATCGGCGGCCGACAAAGTGTCGGCCGCCACCTCGAGTGCACTGACGAGCGATTCCAGTTGCGCGGGCGCGGCGGCCAGGGTCGCGCGCGCCTCCGTGGGTGCCTGGCCTTCTCGGTAGACCGAGAGCCAGCGCGCGAGCGCTTCGCGTTTTGTCGGGAGTCCGTGCGGCAAGCAGCTCGGCGGCATCGACTTGTCGGCACGAAACAGCCGAGTACGTGTTCGGGCCGACGTCCCTTTGCGCGCGGTTGCTTAGGAGGCTCGGCGCCCAGCGTCTTGATGGGATTTCCCCGTACTCGAATGAGCAACTACTCCCGTAGGTGTTCGCGACGGTCGCTCCCCGCGCGGTCCCGGTTTTGTGGAGGCGCGGCGATTGCGAGCGTCGCCAGATCGAATCTAATTGTTCATGCCGCTCTCTGCACCTAAAAGCAATTCTTGCGGCTGGTCCTCTTGGTAATGGCCTCCCCCTGACTTGGACGGTTGTGGGCCACGCTTCTTATCGGATGCAAGGGTAAGCAGTCTTCAATGCCCGAGTGATCAGGGGCGCAGCCGGGGCCTGCAGGTCGCGCGGCGAAAGCTTGGTCAGATACCCATAGGTCGCGACAACCAGTTCGGTCGCCGCCATCCTGGGCGGCGGACACCATGCCATTCCGGCGGTCGTGTCGGCCACGCCGTAGATGAAGCTCGTCGCCCTGTTCGTCGAGATTGTTCGTTGCCTCACCTCGCCTTCTTCGCTGCCTGCCAGTGTTCCGTTGTCGATTCCGGAGAGCAGAGCCTCTGCCGTTAAAGGACGATAAACGTCTGCAGATGGAGTGGCTGCCCTTGCCTGCATATGCGGAACGATCGCGCTGAACGTGGCTGCGGCCACCATTGCTGCAGATAGTCGGGTGCACCAGCGCATTGGATCTCCTTATATATTGAGGGGGCGGATTTAAGGTCAGTCGCACTGATAGAGCGATTGGGCCTTGTCGAAGCGACGACTCAGCAGATCGTCGCGTTGAATCATGAGATAGGTCGTACCGTCTCCGCCGGAGGGCGCGTGCATCCGCCGGGTGCCTGCGTAGTATTCGCCGCCCCACGAAAAGAGGTGACGAATCCTGTCGTCCCCGGGGCTGAGAAAACTCCGCGCATCCCCGATGAACATGCGTTCCGGATCGCCCTGGATCGGCTTCGGCCAGCCGCCGAGGAAGTCGCCGAAATTGCCGGCCTGCTCACCTTCGACGACATCCGGCTGCGGGAAATAGCCGCCGACAGGCCGGTGCAAAAAGTCGAATACGGCGTCTCGCTCAGGACCGACGGCCTCGATCCAGTGGAAAGGCACCACCAATGTGGAATGTGGCTGCAACACTTCCGCCATCATCTGTTCGTGCCAGGGAAAATCCGGTTGCCGGGCGTCGGACAATTCGATCAACGTCGCGGGGGGCGCTCCGCGCTCCAGTGTCTCGGCGGTGACGTCGAACCAATGCATTTGGAACGAGCCGTCGCCATCGCGAGCCGTCAGATCCTCGAACAAGCTAAACACGCCGTGCCGGGGAAAATCACGGTCGAAGCCTGATTCATTCGACAAAGCGCCGAGGTTGATCTGCGCAAGAAAAGCCAGCGGGAATTCGCAGCCCAAAGCAACCACCATCAAGTCGTCGTAACGGTCCTCTTGCGCGTGTATGGCCGTGAGCTTGTCCGGGTCGGGACGGTTGGCTTCTATCGAGCGAAGCCACGCTTCCCGCTCGTGTTCCGACAGCAAAGCCAAGATATCGTCACTGGGCCGTTGCGATCTGGACGAGGCCGAGCGCTCCCGGTCGCGAATGCGCTGTTCGCGCAATGCGCGAATCTGTGTATCGGCATCCACCGGCGATCGCCGGTGTGGCCAGGCGAAGCCCGGGGGCAGATCGGGCAGGCCGCCGATCTTGCTTGTGCCAGGCGGCAGTGCATCGTCAGGCTGTTGTCTGCGAACGAACTGAATGGCGGGACGCATCGTCGCCACGATCCGGTCCGACAGCGAGTCCAATCCGGCCTCGCTCAATGCGTGCCGAAGATCTTGTTCGGTGCGGAATGTGCTCATCGGAGAATCCTTTCGATAGCAGCCCAAAAGTTGACTCAGTGCCGCTCGTAGCCAGCGGCGCCGGCACATCCGACGTCGCCGACGATTGGTGTGGATGGATAGTAGCAGTCCGATAGCAGCGCCCGATTAGTGATCTGCCAGCTGCTCGAGTTCGTTGCTATCAGCGAAGAAATCTTGCTGTCCGGGAAGCTGCGCCGGCGGCCGGCGCACAGCGCGCGGCCGCGGATGGCCGAAACGCTTCAGCGTCTGTAGGCGTTCACAATCACTGCTAGCGGCGTTCACAAGAGTGCTAGCAGCGTCCAGTAATACTGCTAGCGCCGTGTTTTCCTGACTGTTAGCGCGGGCATCGGTAACGCGATATCGCACGGAGCGCAGCGTCGAAATTGAGGCGATTGAGGAACTGTCTCAAGCAGGCAGCGACGTACAGCTATCGAGGCGACCGACAGATTCCGTTCCACTGGTCGAGGGCAAGCTGGGTGGGATGTCGACGTTCACATCGGTCGCCTGTTAAGAAGCGTGTTTTTGATCGGCTACTTCACCAATGTTTCGTTCCGGTCGGAGATGCAACATACGCTGAATCGAGAAGAAGCGGTGCATACCGTGCAACGCGCAATTCACATCGGGCGCATTCCGGTGGAGCGTGCGCGGCGCGCTCGCTGCGGTGTCATCGGCATTGACACTGTTATCAAACATCTTGATGGCGTGGAACACCACCTACATGCAACGCCCCCTGGAGAACATTGAAGGCAGCTGGGGGCAGCCAATCACGATCGAGCAACTCGGCGAATTGCCTCCGCTCATCTCGAGGACATCAACTTGTGCGGCATGTTCAACTTTCCCGGGGTGCTCTACGCAAGGCGGATCTTGCCTACTGTCGCGGCCGACAACCTCATCCCATGAACCAGTCGGAGCGCGTAACGACGAGGTGAACTCACTCCGCTGATCGTGATAACACCCGTCGGTGATACCGCGGCATCCGAGGACGCCCTCCGCTTCGCGAGCAAAGGGTAGACACTAACTCATTGTTTTATCGGAATAGTTATTGGGGGCCGCAAGGCAAAGCCTTACAAGGCCGAAAAGCGCTTAACCGGAAAAACACATGAAAATCAAAGGCCCCCCATCGCGGCGGACGCTCGCGGCGCGTTATGGCAACAGGTAATAGGAAAAGGGGCGAAATCGGGGCGAGTGGCCTTGCCGGCGCTTGCGCGGGACGTCCGGCGGCGCGCGCTGAAGGCGCGGGGCTGCCGGTCGTGCGCGCCCACAGGCGTCCGGCAACGCCGCTAGTCACCGCCCTCAGTGTCGCGCATCGCGCAACACAACCTGGCAGCACCGGTATCAAGCGCGGTTGCGGCAGATGGTTCGTGACGTTCTCCGAGATATTCCCGAGCGTATGAATGCGCGCAACCCGGCGCTTGCCGAAAAGCTACGACGCGCCAGCCCCATTGGATGCCTCATACGCACGCCGCCCACGCGCTGGACGCGACTCCGCCCCAGCGCTAACTCGGCAATCAGGCTGTCGATCACCGTGGCCCTTCGCTGCAGCAGTAGATGAGCGCCGACCAGCGGTTTAGCGCGTAGGCTCGCCTTGGTCGCGTCCGACTTCGCGGAGAGCGTGGTGAGTGTCGCTTCGAACCACCACTTCATGTCGTCGAGCAACGGCACCGTCAATCGATACGTCCGTATGTCTACTTCCCCGCACGCCCCTTCACGACTGAACGGCACGGCGTGGCTTTTCGCATTTTCGGCGGAAAGCCATAACCACCAATCGCCAAAACAACAAATCTGCCGCTAAGGTATGCGGCAGATGGGAGAATGTTGGTACGAGTAAGCGCTAGATCTTTCGATCAGGGACTTGTTCCGTCATGCTGCGCCTCGGCGAGCAACCAGTCACGAAAGGCGACCAATCTCGGCAAGCTGGCGCACTCCGGCCGATAAACGACGTAGTAGGCCAACTCGGATGCAACGCTGATATCCGGGAACAATCGAACCAATCGCCCGCTCGCGAGATCATCCCGCGCCATGACGCTGCGTGCGAGCGCAATGCCGTGTCCCTCGATCGCAGCCTGGAGCACTGCGGCGGAATTGTTGATCTGCATGCCGCGCGTGGGAGGCGCGTTCGTCACACCCGCTTTCTTCATCCATACCTCCCAGGTCGGAAAGCCTGCGTGGCCGTCCATCGACAAATCGTGGATCAAGGTCTCGCGCACGATGTCAGCCGGTTTGCGCAGACGCCAATGCTGCCGCAGCAGTTCCGGTGAGCACACCGGATAAACCTCCTCGTCCATCAGCTTGTCAGCCTTGAGGCCCGACCAGCTTCCCATCCCATAGCGCACACCGATATCGATCCGCTGGGCCACGAAATCGACTGACTTATGGTTCGTATCCAGGCGCACGTCCGTGTCAGGCCATGCGGCCTGGAACCGATCGATGCGGGGTAGCAGCCACTTCGCGGCAAAGGCCGGGCTGACCGTCACGGTGAGCACACCGCTGGTCGAGATCTCCTGCAACCGCTCCAAACCCAGCGTTAGCCGGTCGAAACCGGCCCTGATGTCCGGCAACGCGCGTTCGGCCATCTCCGTGGGGACGAGCCTCGCTCGCCCGCTGGTGCTTCGAAGAAACAACGGCGTGCCCAACCAATCCTCGAGTGTGCGCACCAATTGCCCGACCGCTGCCGGTGTGACGTTCAGTTCCACCGCAGCCGCAGAGAAGCTCTGATGGCGAGCGCTGGCCTCAAAGGCCCGTAATGCGTTGAGATGGACGGGAGATTTCATGGAGACAAAGTTTTTCTTTCAATACCGGACACTTTATCTCGTTTGTCGGCGGATGCAAACAGGCAAAGAATTATGCCCATGTCGACGGTCAGTGGCTTCCGCCCGCGACGTGGTCGCAATGCAAATACGGGAAAAAGCAGCACCCTTTTATCCGTTCGCATTGGTGCCGATGGCGGGTTGGCGGAAGCCCGGACAGTCGCAGTCTGCCGCACCGGCGGGGCATCGAAGTAGCGAGCCACCCGCGCCGTGCGAGTTTTTCTTCTAGTCCAACACCTGCCCATCGGCGGGTATACAACAGAGGTTTCGAGATGAGCAACCAATTCAAGGGCAAGAAACTGCTGGTCGTCGGCGGTACCAGCGGCATGGGCATGCAGTCGGCGCGCATGGTGCTGGCCGAAGGCGGCAGCGCAGTAATCGTCGGCAATCGTCCGGAGAAAACGGAAGAAGCGCGAGCGGAACTGGCCAAGCTCGGCCAAGTATGGGCAGTGACCGCAGACCTGTCCAGCGACGACGGCGTAGCAACGCTGCTCAAAACCATCGACGAACAGCACGCCGACATCGATCTGCTGGTCAATGCCGCGGGTGTGTTCTTCCCCAAGCCTTTCCTCGAGCATACCGGCGCGGATTATGACCAATACATGAAGCTGAACAAGGCGTTCTACTTCATCACGCAGAAGGTCGCCGCCAACCTGGTCGCCAACGGGAAGCCGGGCGCCATCGTCAACATCGGTTCGATGTGGGCAAAGCAGGCTATCGCAGCCACGCCGTCGTCCGCCTATTCGATGGCGAAGGCCGGTCTGCACTCGCTGACACAGCACCTCGCGATGGAACTCGCGCCCAAGCACATCCGTGTCAATGCCGTGTCGCCGGCGGTCGTCCAGACCCCCATCTACGAGGGCTTCATCCCGAAGGCCGAAGTCCACACCGCACTGCAAGGGTTCAACACGTTCCACCCGATCGGCCGCGTTGGGACTCCGCAAGACGTCGCGGAAGTCGTCGCTTTCCTGCTCTCGGACAAGGCGAGCTGGGTCACCGGCGCGATCTGGGATGTCGACGGCGGCGTGATGGCCGGCCGCAATTGATGTACGGCGCACACGAGCGCCGCGCAGGTTCGCATTAACTTCCACTTATCAAGGAGAACTGCAAATGGCCTATCTGCAAATTACGCTGAATGTCGCCCAAGGCAATCGCGCTGCAGCTGCCGGTATTTATCAGAAATACAAGGCGCCGTTCCTCGAGACCATCGAGGGTGCGAAATCCAAGGAACTGTTGGTGCGGGACGACGATGTCCAGGTGCTGCACGGCTTCGATACCGAAGCGCATGCGAGCGCTTATCTGCAAAGCGAGTTGTTCAACGCCGACGTCGTGGGCGCCCTCAAACCGCTGCTGGATGCCGCACCCGATGTGCGCATTTACCAGACGGTGTAATTCCATGTCGCCGGGCCATGCTGACACCCGGCGTCTCAATTCTCAACAGGAGCAAAAGCCATGATGCAAGACTGGAATTCCTACCGTGACAACCTGCTCGAGCGCGTGGGCGATTACGCGAAGCAGAGCCCCGAGGTCGTGCGCGGTCTGATGACAATCGACAACGCCGCCGCGAAGACCGGCCATCTGGAAGCGAAGATGCACGAGCTGATCGCGCTGGCCGTGGCCGTGACCACGCGTTGCGACGGCTGTATTTCTGTTCACACCAAGAAGGCCGTCGAGGCCGGTGCGTCGCTGGAGGAGATCTCCGAGGCGCTCGGCGTTGCGATCGCCCTCAACGCAGGTGCTGCGCTGACCTATTCGGCACGCGTCATCGAGACCTATCAGCAATTGCCCAACAAGTAAGCCGTACGAAAATGAGCTGGCCGCTCGACGATGAGACGGCCAGCCCACATTTTTCGATCCGATGTCTGGAAGAATCCATGCTAATCAACGCCGATTTCTCGCGCCGCGCGATCGTCACGCCACATGAATACCAATGGGTCGCGTCGCCCCAAGGGGGCGTCGAACGCGTCATGCTGGATCGTGTGGGCGCAGAAAAAGCGCGAGCAACGAGTATCGTACGTTACGCCCCAGGTTCACATTTCCCGCGCCATCAGCACCCAGCCGGCGAGGAAATCCTCGTGCTCTCAGGCACTTTCTCTGACGAAGGCGGCCACTATCCGGCCGGTTGGTATCTCCGTAATCCGCCCGGCTCCTGTCATCAGCCCTCGAGTCGTGACGGCGCCACTATCTTCGTCAAGCTACGTCAGATGCCGTTACATGAGGCGCGCCGTGTCCGCGTGGACACCCGTGATCCAGCCGCTTGGCGCAGGCAGAACGGCCGCGAGGTCTGTCCACTGTTTGCCGGCGAGACCGAACAAGTCTGCTTGCACCGCGTGGCGCCGAACGATGCTCTCGTCACGGCGCAGGGAGACGGTGCCGAACTACTCGTCCTGACGGGTGCCGTGGTGGCAGAGGGCGAAATTTACGGTAGCGGCAGCTGGATCCGCCTTCCCGCCGAGGACTCCCTCCACGTCGTTGCTGCTTCTCAGGGAGCCACTGTTTATCTCAAGACTGGTCTTCCGGTCGCCATCGGAGCGGAAGTATAGCCATGCAAACAGCTCGCATTGCCATCATCGGCGCAGGATTAAGCGGCCTTTATGCCGCCTCGTTGCTCGAGCGCCAGGGCATCCGGGACTACGTGCTGTTGGAAGCACGCGATACGCTCGGCGGCCGGATCGTCTCCGTCGCAGGCCCGGGACAGGCCTCACCCGACGCCAATTTCACTGCGGACGCGATCGACCGCTTCGACCTTGGGCCCACATGGTTTTGGCCCGAGTATCAGCATGAGCTGCGACTCCTCGTCGACGCGTTGGGCCTGGAACAGTTCGAACAGTTCGAAACGGGCGACATGATGGTGGAGCGCTCACCTGATGAGCCACCGATGCGCATGCGCGGCTACGTCAACTCGCCGGCCTCGATGCGCGTGATCGGCGGCATGAGCTCGCTAGTGGATCGTCTACGCCGGGCGCTGGATCCCCAGCGGGTTATCACCGGCCAGTCGGTGAACCGCATGCGTATCGTGGACGGGAATGTCGAGCTGGATAGTGAAGATGCTTCCGGCGGCTTCACGACGTGGCGCGTCACACAGGTATTGCTGGCGCTGCCGCCCCGCCTCGCCGAGAACACCATTGCGTTCGAGCCGGAGCTTCCACCCATGCTGGCGCGGCAATGGCGCGCTACGGCGACCTGGATGGCTCCCCACGCAAAGTACATCGCGATCTACGATACGCCGTTCTGGCGCGATCAGGGACTCTCCGGCGAAGCCCGCAGCGCGCGCGGGCCGTTGGGAGAAATTCACGACGCCTCGATGCCTGGCGGCAGCGCGGCACTGTTCGGCTTCTTCGGCGTGCCCGCCCAGGTTCGCCAGAACGTATCCCACGAAGTGCTGTGCATGCATAGCCGCGCGCAGTTCGTGCGCCTGTTCGGCCCGGCGGCAGCCACGCCCCGCGCGGAATTCATCAAGGACTGGGCACAGGAACCCTATACGGCCACGTCCGCGGACCTCGTCGCTGCGAACGCGCATGCCGCCGCCCCTGTCGCGACGGTTTCTTCAGGTCCATGGAGCGGGCGCCTGACCGGTATCGCCAGCGAATGGTCACCCCACTTTCCCGGCTATCTGGCCGGTGCTGTGGAGGCAGCTGGGTTAGGTGTGCAGGCGCTCGTTTCGCGCATCACAACAGGCAACACTTCTTTGACGACCGCGTCTCACTGAGGAGATCATCATGGCGGAGCAACGTTTCGATTTTCACGGCGCGCACGGAACCCTTCTGTCTGGCCGGCTCGAAAGCCCACAGACCACGCCCCGCGGTTGGGCGATTTTCGCTCACTGCTTCACGTGCGGTAAGGACAGCGTCGCTGCAGCACGCATTGCCCGAGCCCTTGCGTTGAGCGGAATCGGCGTGCTTCGTTTCGATTTCGCTGGTTTGGGCGGTAGCGAAGGCGAGTTCGCAAATTCCACGTTCGCGGCGGATGTCGATGATCTCGTGGCGGCCGGCCGCGCCATGACCGCCTCAGGCCGCGCGCCTTCCCTGCTGATCGGTCATAGCCTCGGCGGAGCGGCCGCTTTGGCCGCCGCGGCCGATATGCCCTCGGTGCAGGCTGTCGCAACGATCGGCGCCCCTTCGAGCGTCGAACACGTTCTCGGGCTGTTCGGGAGCGATTCGCTCGCGCAAATCGAAGCTGACGGTGAAGCCGAGGTTCTGCTTGCGGGACGCCCGTTCACGTTCCGGAAGTCGTTTCTCGACGATGCGCGCCAACAAAAGCTGGAGGATCGCATTGCACGCATGCACAAGCCCTTGCTTGTGATGCATGCGCCCGGTGATCGCATTGTGGACATTCAGCATGCAACGCGAATCTTTGTCGCCGCGCACCATCCGAAGAGCTTCGTGTCGCTCGACGACGCCGACCATCTGCTGACTCGTAGGCCGGATTCGGACTACGTCGCGTCGGTGGTCGCGGCTTGGGCCGTACGCTACCTGCCCGCGGCAGCCGCCGATATACCCGATATTTCCGAGGGAGACGGCGTATTGGCCGAGGAAACAGGCAAGGGGCTGTTTCAGTTGGCCATGCGTAGCGGAAAGCATCAGTTCCTCGCCGACGAACCGGAGTCCGTTGGCGGGATGGCAAGCGGACTGTCGCCTTACGAGTTCGTCTGTGCCGGGCTCGCCGCATGTACGGTCATGACCATGCGAATGTACGCGCGCCGAAAAGGCATTCCGCTCGTGCGTGCATCTACCCGTGTGACGCATAGCAAGCGCCCCGATCAGACGCCCGCCGACCTGTTCGCTCGGACGATCTCCCTCGAGGGGCCGCTCGACGACGAGCAGCGGCAGAAACTCCTGGCGATTGCCGACCGGTGCCCCGTTGATTTGACGCTCGTCCGCGGCTCGGATGTCAGCACCACGCTCGAAACGGAAAGCGAAAAACTGGTGATCCAGTCGAATGATTAGGACGTTCTCCTGACAACCACCTCATATCAACGAATTGACCATGAGATTAAAGGGTAAAACCGCCTTGATTACCGGCGCAACCAGCGGCATCGGTCTGGCTACCGCCGAGTTGTTCGTGCGCGAGGGCGCGCAGGTTGCGATCACCGGTCGCGACGAGGCACGGCTGAAGCGCGCGCGCGCCAAGCTGGGCGGTGCGATCACGACCATCCAGGCCGACGTGCGCAACAGCGAGGACATGAAGCGGATGGCTCGACAGGTCGCGGACGCCTTTGGCGACGACGGGCTCGATGTCTTCTTCGGCAATGCCGGTGTGGCGTTCTCCACGCCGCTGCTGACCACGGATGAGGCCCGCTTTGACGAACTGCTGGCAGTCAACGTCAAGGGGCTCTTCTTCTCCATGCAAGCCGTGACACCCGTGCTGCGCGATGGGGCGTCGGTGATTCTCAATTCTGCATGGCTCAATAACGTTGGCATGGGCGGTTTCTCGGCGCTAGCTGCCACGAAGGCGGCGGTTCGCTCGTTCGCGCGCTCGTGGTCCTGCGAATTGCTGGATCGCAAGATACGGGTCAATGCCGTTAGCCCCGGCGCGGTCGATACGCCAATCTTTGAGCTGGAAGGTGCAACGCCCGCGCAGCTGGCTGAGACGAAACGTCAGATGTCCTTACGTATTCCGGCCGGCCGCATGGGAGAGCCGCTGGAAATTGCCCAGGCCGTGCTATTCCTTGCCAGCGATGATTCGCGCTACATGATGGGCGCCGAAATCGTCGTCGATGGCGGATTCGCGCAGCTCTGAGAATTTGAGCCGCACGGAGCACGCAGCTCGCGGGCCAGCTTCGAACCAGGCCCGAATGTCCGACTTCGATCGAGCATGGTGGACGCCGCACACCCGGCGTCTCGCCTTGCCGGTGCGCTCATGCCTTCATACCTTTCGACCACACCAGGAGCAACGATCATGAAAACCGTCTATCGTGCGATGCAAATAACGCGCCCCGGCTTCCTTGAACTAGTGGAACGTCCGACACCCACACCGGGCACCGGCGAAGTGTTGATCGAAGTAGAGGCCTGCGGCATCTGCGGCGCCGACGTCGGCGACGTCGAAGGAGCCAGTACGGAAGTACAACCGCCGCGTGTGCCCGGTCACGAGGTGGTCGGACGCATCGTGGCGCTCGGTGCGCATGTTCCCTCCATCTGGAAGGTGGGTCAGCGCGTGGGGGTTGGTCGCCTGGGCGGACATTGCAACGAATGTGTCCAGTGCCGAAAGGGACACTTTCAGCTCTGCCAGAATCAACCTTTCGTCGGCGCAACATGCGACGGTGGGTATGCCGAAATGATGCTGGCACGCGCTACCGGGCTCGTATCTATTCCGGACGAACTCGATGCCGAGGAAGCGGCGCCGATTCTCTGCGCCGGCATCGCCACGTTCAACGCGCTGAAGAAGTGCGGTGCCGAAGCTGGCGACACGGTCGTCGTCCTGGGTATCGGCGGCTTGGGACATATGGCGCTGCAGTACGCACGCCGCATGGGGTTCCGAGTCGTCGCTGTCGGACGAGGCAACGACATCGCCGATGACGCGCTCGCGCTCGGCGCACACATCTACATCGACACCGAGCAGGAAGATGCAGTGGCCAAGCTCGGCAGCATGGGCGGCGCGCAGGCCATTTTGACCACGATCGCTCATCCGGGCACCGTGTCGGCGCTGATGGCTGGCCTCGCACCGCAAGGACGGTTGGTATTACTGGGCGCCGGCAAGGATCCGTTGCCTGTTTCGACCGGCCAAATGGTCGTCGGCGAGCGCAGCATGCTCGGCTCCATCACCGGCACGCCGTACGAAAATGAGTCGACGCTTTCGTTTAGCGTGCTCGCCGGGGTTCGTCCGAAGATCGAGGTCATGCCGCTGGAACAGGCCAACGACGCATACCGACGGATGAAATCGGGCGACGTCAAGTTTCGCATGGTCTTGACAACGAGTGCACACCGGAAGTGATCCCGGATCTACTTCACGTGTAATCACTCATCTTTCGCCTTCCAGACATCATGAAATTCGACAACGTCCTGCAGACTATTGGTAATACACCGATCATTCGCATGAATCGCCTGTTCGGAGCAAACGCCAACGTATGGATCAAGTCCGAGCGCGGCAATCCGGGTGGCTCCATTAAGGATCGAATTGCCCTCGCGATGATCGAGGATGCGGAAAGATCCGGCAAACTCAGACCGGGCGGCACCATCATCGAGCCCACCAGTGGCAACACCGGGGTGGGACTGGCGCTGGTTGCCGCCGTCAAAGGTTACAAGCTGGTCCTCGTGATGCCGGAAAGCATGTCCATCGAACGCCGCCGCCTCATGCTGGCGTACGGCGCAACCTTCGATCTCACGCCCAAGGAATTGGGCATGAAGGGTGCCATTGATCGCGCATGCGAACTCGCCGAAGAGACGCCCGGCGCCTGGATGCCGCAACAGTTCGAGAATCCCGTCAACGTCGCGGCACATGAGGCCATGGACCGGCCAGCCTTTCGTAGACATCTTCGAGCCATAATTTATGGCAACCGAGGAGGTCAGGATGAGCGGCAAGCGGTACACGGATGAGTTCAAGATCGAGGCAGTCAAACAGGTAACCGAACGGGGTCATTCGGTGGCGGATGTGGCGCAGCGGTTGGGCATCACGACCCACAGCCTTTACGCCTGGAAACTGAAGTTCGGCAGGCCCGACGTCGTGCGGCAAGCGCAGCTGGATCAGAGCGCCGAGGTTCGGCGACTGAAGGCCGAGCTCAAACGCGTGACCGAGGAGCGCGACATTCTAAAAAAAGCCGCCGCGTACTTTGCAAAGGGATAGCGGCAAGGTACGCGTTCATGCGAGCCCATCTCGGCGAGTTCCGCCTGTACTCGATGTGCCGGGTCCTTGGCGTGCATCGTAGCGGCTATTACGTCTGGCAGCGGCAGACAGTCGGGGCCCGCAAGCGTGAGGATGAGCGATTGCTCGGTCTGATCAAGCATGCGTGGCTGGCCAGCGGCGGCGTCTATGGCTACCGCAAGGTCACGATGGATTTGCGTGAATCGGGCGAAACGTGCAGCCGTCACCGCGTCCATCGCCTCATGAGAGGCGAAGGTCTGCGGGCAGAAGTGGGCTATGGCAGCAAGCCCCGCTATCGGGGTGGTCCGGTCGGCGTAATCGCCAACGTGTTGAACCGTGAGTTCGCGCCAACCGCACCGAACCGGGTCTGGGTAACGGACATCACGTACATCCGGACCTACGAGGGCTGGCTGTATCTGGCGGCTGTTATGGATCTGTACTCGCGCCAGATCGTCGGTTGGGCTACGCGCTCGACGATGACCAGCGATCTGGTTTTACAGGCGCTGTTGGCTGCGGTTTGGAAACGCAAACCGGGACCCGGTGTCATGGTGCATTCCGACCAGGGCAGTCAATTCACGAGCGATGACTGGCAGTCATTCCTGAAGGCACACCATATGGTGCCAAGCATGAGTCGGCGCGGTAATTGCCACGACAATGCCGTGGCCGAGAGCTTCTTCAGTGCCCTAAAGAAGGAGCGAATCAAGCGGCGCATCTATCCGAGTCGGGCGACCGCGACCTCGGACTTGTTCGATTACATCGAAATGTTTTATAACCCGGTTCGTCGGCATGGTTCCGCCGGCGATCTTTCACCGATTGAGTTCGAGCGGCGCTACGCGTTAAACGGCTCGTGAGTGTCTATGAAACTCTGGCCGGTCCAGTCGGCACCGGCGGACATTTGACCGGTGTGGCCAAAGTACTCAAAGCGCGATTCCCAAATCTGAAGGTATTTGCCGTGGAGCCTTCGGCCTCGCCCGTCCTCTCCGGCGGCCGTCCTGCTCCCCACACGCTCCAAGGTCTTGCCCCGGGTTTCGTACCCGGGAATCTTGACACCAGCTTGCTGGACGGCGTGATTCAAATCGACGACGGGCCGGCTCGAGATTACGCACGTCGAGCCGCACGTGACGAAGGCTTGCTGATCGGCATCTCATCCGGTGCCACGCTAGCGGCGATTGCGCATCAGCTACCCGAGTTGCGCAGCGGCGCTCGCGTGCTCGGATTCGCCTACGATACCGGCGAACGCTATCTTTCCGTGGAAGGTTTCCTTCCTATATAGATAGTTCTACCATTCACGGCTACCGCCGAACTCGACGTGCCCTCCTCTTCATCTCGCTCTATGCGTAATACTTGAAGTTGTGCCGCCACTTTTCTGGGGGAAGCCCCGGATTGGCGAGCAGGATTTCGCCAACCCTGTCGGAGTACTTTACCGTGATAGGCTGCCCTTCGCCCAGCTGGCACGCGTTGTAGTTCAACTTCGTAAGTCCGAGAATATCTTTGGCAACTTGCACAATATCGGCGCCGCCGTGCTGGATGCTGATTGCCAAAGGAACTGGCACCTCGAAGCCGTCGTAAGTTGCGATCCGCGGCTTGAAGCCGTTCGTGAACAAGAGTCCGTATCGCTCAGAGCGCTGCCAGAACACCCCACGCTGAACTGGATGTTGACCTCGCTTCGACACGTTTGGGTGTTCATCGTATCGATAGAGTCGTAAGCCACCACGGTCTTGACGAACCCGGATTGCGGTCAGCTTAACGTCTGGCGGACACGCGCGAAGAAAGCCAGCGTATTCCTCCGTGTCGATTCCCGAACGGGCATGCAGGAATATCTCCTTCAAAGGACGTCCATCCTCCTGCCTGTACGTCTCGATTGTGCCGCGAAGCAGCGCTTCGGCCTTGTCGGGCGGCAGATGAAATTCGCCGCGCTCTTTTGAATACCACGGACCGAACTCTCCAACGAAAACCACGCCGTCTCCACTGTCAAGAAACATCTGTGCGGCACAACACGCGTTGCGACCATCCTCCGTCAGCTTGTATGCAAGGCCGACATAGCACACTCCCTCTCGCGCCCACGGCGTTTTCCACGGTTTGGCGCCGCATTTGTAGAAAACCGCTGTACCGAAGTTCCAGAGCCTGTCCGACAACGGATTGGTCCCAGGCTCTCCCTTCCGGACCGGTGGCACGATTCGTAGCGTCGACTCCTTGATAATCTGAACCGGCAGCTCGTGCGCCATCATTCTCGCCTTCAGCTGACGCCGGAAGTCGGGCGACAAACCGCGAGCCTCCTCGAACTCGTCCATTTCCTGCAGTACATCCAGAACGGCCGGATCCTCGTCGTCGAACATGCGGATCTGACCGCTGTTGCGATCGTCAATGGCATCCTTGAGAAATTTCTCCTCACGCCTGCTTCGGGCGGTATCACTGCGCTTCGGTAGTGCAACCGATGATTTCGGTCGACAGTTTTCGTAAACCTCATCGGGGACGACGCATACGGCAAGCGCCGGCCTCGCGTCGAGCTTCGAAAGCCGGCCGGTTGGCTCCATATAAAGGCCCGCAACCGCATAAGCGCGTTCGTATTTGTCCGTCTTGCGCGAGGCGTCCGACAGATCGTCAGCGTCTACAAGGTATCGGCGGACCGGATTCGGCCATCGTGCGCCGAACGCAACGTCGAAGCCTGGAAATGGCGGCCACGCCCGGTGGCGCGCCGGATCAACACAGGCTGCGGAGGCGTTCAGCGCAGCGCACCAATCGTTCCAGAGTTCGACCCCTTGAGCCGTACCGATGACAATGTGGTCCGGCAACTGCGTACGCGGCTCTGCCGGGCCAAAGAGTGCGAGACCATCATGCGGGTCTTCGGCGGTCTGGCCATAGCCGAACTGAAGCAGAGGCTCGCCAAGGAAGTGAAATACGTCAGTCATGGTGCGGAAGCTCCGTCGCTCGAGGATGACGCATCACCCCCTTCCCCATCATCGTCATCGTCTATTCGCTCGCGATACTGTGCGATCTCTTGGCCAATATCCGACATACCGGACAGCGCCAATACATCGAGACCGACCGGGCACTCCCAACTGAGCGGCCGGGTCTGCATGGTTACCGTGCGTCTCCCTTCACCTATCATCACTTGACCGGGTGAGGTCTCAAGGCCCTGAACTACGCCTAACAGGCGTGCGAGCCATTGCTGGTTCCACCACGATCTTGTGACGATCTTTCGACGCCGCCCGATCTCCTTTCCCTCGAACAATTCACCATCGAGTGTTGTGACACGCACGTAGACTTTGACGACCACGTTCCATGACCCATCAACGTCAAGCTGCGGGCGAAAAATGGGAGCTAGCTGGTAAAGGAACCGTGACGCACGTTCCCCCCAACCTTTAGTGCGTTCGCCCGTGAGCTGCACACTTGTTGCGCGCCCGTCGACGTGCCGTATGGCCTGATTCCACTCACCCGACTCGCGCTCGGGAAAATAGAAAACTTTGCGGTCTTGGCAAAATCTGAGGCCTTTCTGCGCGCACACCACCTGCAGACTGCGCCAAGCAAGCTCCTTTGCGAGATCCTGAGTCCGCTTGCCATCCTGCTCCTTCACGTGTTGCCACAGGAATTCAGGTGTACGGTTCACCTTTATCGCCGGGATGGCGTTTTCCGGGGGCAGAGTGAAAGCAACAAGTCGGGTCGCACCAAGTTCGACAAATGCCCATCGACTGCGGAGATCAAGCACTTGTGCTTCTGTAAGCGGCCTACGAAGATCGAAAAGAAGCATCGATTCCGGAAGCTGAAGAGCGAACACGTTCGCATAAACTGGCTCAGGTTTCGCGACGATCACCCGCGTCGGCAGGTAATCACGAAGGGCAATCTGACGCCCCCTTTCGCGATCCAGGCTTGGCTTGATACCCAATGTACCGAGTCGAGCAAGAACCTGGTCCAGGCCAACATTCCATGAATCCGTGAAGGCGGCCGGAACCAATTTCGTCAATCGCGAAGGCATGCGTAAATCAGATGCCACGGCGACCGTGCAAGGTAGAACGAAGTCCGTCTTGCTCGTAGCGATCGTGCATCGTTCGACGAAGATACTGTCTGACAGGCTGGCAGTCGACACCACCGGCAAGTAGTGACGTGCGCGAGCATCAAGCAACGCTCGCACAGAATCGTCGGGGTGCTCCCCGGCAAGCGGTGCACTGCCATAACACCATGTCCTATATCCTGCAAGCGTGAGTCGACGGGCTAGCCATGTGGCAACGGCGTGATCTTCCCTCACATGATCAATCAGCAACGTATCGCGGCTCTCAGCGATTGACTCTCCACCGCGTTGTGGAAAGAACGGAGGCGTGAAGATGCTCGGGTGCTGCGCTATCAGGTGACGCTGCGGTCCAACAAGTTGCACGCGCAGTCGCTCAAGGTCGAACAGGTCAAGCGACCAACCATACGTGTCGTTGACAAACTGATGTGCGAAATCCTTGTCCGATGCAGACAGCGCCTCCGTACAAACGAACGCGAGGACATCTGGCGCATGACCCGTATCATGAACCCGTTTGCAATCGCTGCGGAGCTTTGCACGCCAGTCAGACCGGACCGTGTAAGCAAAGCTGATTTTACGGCCCTGACTGTCACTTCGAATGACCGCGTCCCGGCCTCCGTCACCCGTCCCCCCAAGCGGATCTATCTCCAGATATCCCAACCCCGCCAAGAGGGCCGAGCTCAGTCGTTCGAAATCTCTGTAATCCGAGATGCACTCAAGACAGTAGGTTATCGGGTCAGCGGACATGGTGAAGTGTAGTTAGAAGGACTGCCTCGCCAGGTTTCATGTTTACGCGGATAATCTTTCCTTCGCAGACTAGCGAACACTCTCACATCTGCGTGCCAGGTGCGATAGAGGTCGCGCGCTCGACTCGGAAATCGAGAACGGCGCGTCACCAAGCGATCGAATTACAGAGCCGGCCTCCCCAAGCAACATAAAGGTGTGGTCAGCACCCTGTAATAAATAGTACGTCGCGTTGGATTTCGACGACTCCGTTGAGTTGCTTAGGATCACTGCTCGATAATACGAAAGCATCGCGCGACCTTCACACGCCCAGGCTTGCAGCTCCTGCGCAGCACGAGGCTGATCCCCGTACTGGTATGGCACGCGACCTGTGACTGCCAGATAAATTTTCGCGAAATTTTCACGCCCCATGCGGCGCGGCTCGTCCAGAAATGCGTTGACAAAAAAAGTATAACCACCAAGCACCCCCTCGGCACCCAAGACTACGAGCAGCATCACGAATGTCACGCGCCGCATTGTGCGCGGTGGTCGAACGGAATGATCTTGTCCGGCAGAGCGGCGGTGCCGCGACCCAAGAACCTTCCATCGTCTCCATGCCGCACATTGTCGACGCTCTTGCGGCTCAAGACCTCGTGTCGCGAAGTGAGCGGCCGCAGCGAAACGCCACCTCAATCTAACCTGATCGACGCCGCTGCGGTACACGCGCCGGACTCGACGATACCTCGCCTTAAGCGCTGGGAATGGCCATCGCGTCGTCAACCATGCGGGCACCGTCGCCATTACCCACATGATCAGAAATGGCGCGACCACCAGGAGCACCGGCATCATCCAGACACGTGCCACGGTCGCGCCTGCAAGCATGACGTCGGATAGATCGCGTCGAAACATCAGGCCGGGTACGCCGGCCGCCTCTTCCCAGCCGTTCAAGTACGAGCGGCCAACCACGTAGGCAAGGCCCGTGACCAAAGTCAATGCTAGCGCACTCGCTTCGAACAAGTGCGCCGCAACATAGTTGCCGACTCGCCGCCCGATCGATCGTGTTGAGTCAGCCGCATCGGGCGAAGTCGGGCTAGAAGCGCTGTCGATATTCAATTCTGGAGCGTCCATCATCACGACTCCCCCTTATCGTCGAGCCGGGCACGGGCCGCTGCGATCGATTGGTGCAGTTTCGCCTGCAGCGTCTCGCGTGGCGGCAGCACGGTGAGATACTCTGCGACGTGGATGCCGCTTTTGCCGAGTTCAAGCAATTCGATCTGCTCTTGCTTTTTCCCCGCACACAAGATGATGCCGATCGGCGGGGCCTCATCGGGCTCCTGTTCGTGCTTCGCGAGCCATCGCAAGTACAACTCCATCTGACTCTTGTACTCTGCCTTGAAGGAACCGAGCTTCAGTTCGATCGCGACAAGACGCTTGAGCTTGCGGTTGTAGAACAACAGGTCGAGATAGAAGTCGTCGTCGTCGATTGGCAACCGCTTTTGGCGCGCGACGAACGTGAAGCCCGCTCCGAGCTCCAGTAGGAACTGTTCCATCTCGCGCAGGATCGCATCCTCGAGATCGCGCTCGAGGTAGTGATCGTTGAGGCCAAGAAAGTCGAGTATGTACGGATCTTTCAGCACGAGGTCAGGCGTCATCTGCTGAGCGTCGCGCAGGTGCGCCACTTCGCGCCGGATCACTTCGTCGGGTTGGCGCGACAGTGCGCTGCGCTCGAACAGCATCGACTGCATCCGCTCCTGCAACTGTCGCGACGACCAGCGCTCCAGACGACAGAGCTCAATGTAGAAGTCGCGCTTGAGCGGGTCGTCGACGTACATCAACATCTTCAGATGGGTCCAGCTCAATTCTCTCCGCAGTGCGGAGAGAATTGGTTCATCCGGAAACACCTCGGCCGCCCGGATGCAGTGGCGTAATTGCTGCTCGCTCCAACCCCGGCCGTACTCACCTCTCAGTTGTCGTGCGAGCGCGGCGAGGATCTGTTGTCCGTAGCCCGCGCGCTCTCCGCCCAGCACATCATCTCGAATGCGACAACCAACCTGCCAATAAAGTAGGGTCAGCTCCGCATTGACGGCCGCCGCCGCCCGGGCGCGCGCCGAATCAATCATGCGGCGGATGTCGGTCAAGAGGGATGCGGGGACGAGTTCGGTCATCTGGTCAGAAGTGGAGGAGTCGGCGGGCCGGCGCGTGCCAATAGGGGTCACGTTACCGGAATCTCGGCAACGGCGGAACCCTGAGGGTTCCACGCGAATTCTCTCCGCACTGCGGAGAGAATTCGGCCCACTCCCGCCCGGGCCCTCACCTTCCGCGCCGCAGAGGGTGGGCACCCCGAAATTGAACGGCAGGTTGGTCTCGGGCAAACCCGCCTCAACAGCAGCCTAGGCCGGCTCAAAGAGCGCGCCGCCTCGCGTTGGAAGAAAAGCCGATGGATTCGTCCACTGGGGGTAATCGTCCTTTTCGTGCAAAATCTGGCGGTTTCGTTAGAAATTCCACGAAAAATCATGAGCTTATCAGGAGGCCGATTTGGCCAAACCGTGTCCTCCGGATGCAAAATCTGGCGCTTCAGCGCCGCCCAGACTTAACCGCATCCGATAGGCAGCCAGCAGACACAGCTGGGCGTCGACCTGCGCCGCCAGTTTTGTCCGCGCCGCCGTCGCTACGCCGAGCGACGTACGTGCGCTTTCCAGTTCCCCGACTGTGTGCTGACCGTCGCACGTAGGGCATCGCGTTCGGTCTCGAAACGGACCTGATCGACACGCATGCGGTCAAGCGCCTCCCGTATCTGCTCACCGTGTGCCCGCGCTTCTCGCTGACTTGTACTCGCCGCGCCGGACTCGTTGACCAGCCGCGCGTTGTCCTTGTTCTGTTGGGTAATTTCGTTTTGCGTCAAGATAGCCGTCTGATTGGCATGGCGCAGTTCGGCCTGCAGTTGCTGGACCTGCGTCTCGTGCCGGCGCGCTTCCTGTTCGCGCTGCTCGTGACTGGCGGCCCGGTAGTGTTCCAGCGCATCGTGCGATCCTGTCGCAGACCGGTATTGGCGCTGATCGCGCTCATCGACTTCATCGGATGGACGCCAATCCGCCAACCGTACCCATACGCCGTCCGTCTCTATCCGGCAGGCCTTATGATCCCGTGCCTCGCTGCCAGGGCGCGGCTTCCAGCAGGACGTCGGTGTATTGGTCGATGGGAAAGCTCAATGTGCCCCTGAAGTTCACGTGCGCAAAATGCGCAGGCCCCATCCGGCGCAACCACTCGTCGTCGACCGGTCGTCCTTTGCGTCGCCAGCCGTCGACCGTCGCCTGCATGCGCTGCGTGTTCCAGGCGATCACAAGGTTCGTCAACAGTGTCAACGAACCCGAGATGGCGACCATTTCATCACGACGTCGACCGCGCTCGGAGGCCACTCTGCCAGTGTAGATCGCGCGCTGGAGCTGGTGGACCGACTCGCCTCGATTCAGCAACGTATGCAGCTCTCGGCGGAACGCCACGTTGCTGAAGTAATCGCACAGGAAAAGCGTGCGCAGCAACTTGCCGAGTTGATCGGCGGCCCGATGCACCGGGTCGCCTTGTGCGGCACTGCCGAACCGCTGCAGCGCGACCACCGCGCTGACGCGGCCACATTGGATCGAGGCGACGAGCCGCAGCATTTCGTCCCAGCCGTCGCGAATTGCCTTGAGCGAAACGTCGTGGGCCACGACCGGCACCAGTCCTTCTGAGACGGCAAATCCGCGCGGCACATACAACTTGCGCTCGGCCAAATTACGCAGGCGCGGACACAGGTCGAATCCCAGTAGCTTCGAGACGGCCATCCCAACGTTCGTGTACCCGTGCGTGTCGACGGAGAGTCGTATCAGTCCGCCATCGTCTCGGTTTTCGTTATGCCGCAGTACGCCTTCGATGGCCACGCCCGCCTGCCGCTCGTTCAGCACGATCGGTTGGTTATAGACAATGCCATGCTGATCCAGTACGTGCGTATAAATCCCGACTGCGTGGGTTCGGCGCCGCGGATCGACGCGGGCATAAAAGAGGTGCGGCGAAGTATCCAGACTCATGGAATCGCTGGATGCGTGTCGCCCCGTTCCCCACAATTCGGTAATCGGATGGGTGCGCTGGAATTCAACCACGCGCTCGTTCGCGCTCGACAGTCGGCCAGGCGTCTCGAGCGCCCGCATCGCCGTCGCGATGGGCGCCAGATCGAGTTGTGGGACCATCGCCACGACGCTTTTCGCGTCGAGATCCGTTCCGTGTGCGATCAGCCCCGCGTATAACGAGACCAGTTCGTTCGCATCGCGCGCGCGACGCGCCAGCAGCGTTTCGCTGAAACCGCTGTGAGCATCCATCTCGATGAGCAGATCGGCTAACTGCGTTGTGCCGATTTCTTTGAACATCAAGTCGCGCATCCGTCTCGGGAGGCCATCGGTGGGCAACGCTTCGATCGCTGACAGGTGCAATGCACCGTCCGTCCCGACAATGACCCGTCCGGCCACCAGCGCTTCTTCGAGTGCCGCCAGCCCCGCCTTAAGGTGGCTCAATAGCCGTTCCAAGAAGGGTTCCGCCGTGTGGGACAAGCCGAGCGATGACAGATGCCGATCACGATCGCACTCCCACTGCGCCGGCGGAATCAGCAACTGATCACGGGCGCGGAACGACAGGCTATGGCTGGTCCAGACCGATCCGCGTCGCAAACCCCTGCGCAACCCCGTGATCGCCGAAGCCTCCAGCGCCCGCATCGCACGTACCCGGTCCTCGCCCTCGACGAGGTCCCGCCAGCTTGCGCTTACTGGCACCTCGCAGTCGGAGGGGAGTTCGGTCACGCCGCGGTCGTGCAGCGAGCTGAGGAGTTCGAGCTGTCGCAGGCTCGGCTCAGCCTCCCTGCCGGACAGCTCCAGTTCGCGTAACGGCACCAGCAGGTTGCGGATGCGATGATGATCGTCGGTCAGCGTTTCGCGAACGCTGGCTGCGTGACTCGTCGGCGGCTTGTCTGACAGATCCTCGAGCAACTTGCCAATGTCGTCGAGCCGTTCTTCTGCGGAGCGGCTTGTATCGTTGACGAGCGCCTTGATCGACATCAGCTGCTGGCGGTACTCGACAGCGGACCGGGCCTGCTTGACCGTCGTCCGATCGTAGGCGTGCCGGACGAGATCGGACACGCGGCGACCCGTTTGGTAGAGCAGCGCGTCGGTCAACTCCAGCAGCGTGAAGTGCAAGAAGAAGATCAGCTCGATCGTGCGCGTCGACGCCTTGAGCTCACGAACCTTGGCGGGACGCCGGGCCTGTATGCGCTGTGCATAGGCACGCTGCTTCTCGATCGGCACCGCGTCCAGGTTCCACGTATGAGTGCCGAGTGACTTGAGGAAACGGACCTGCGAAAGTGTTTCGGTAATGGTCGACGGGCTGTGCCGTGCCGGCGGCGTCTTCAGCCATTCGAGCACGGTCATCCCTGACGTGCCGTGTTGCGTGGACAAGACCGAATCGGCGCGCATCAGTTCGGCGTCGCTGACGGTCGTCTGAATCGTGGCGAGCAGACAGCGTTCGGCCTCCGCCCAGATCGCTCGCGCCAAATCCCGCAGCGTTCGCTCGGCAGGAATCAACAGTCGCCGCTCGTACAGCCAGTAATGCGCATGCTGGACGAGTTCGTCGAGCGTCAGCGATTCGGCCGCATCCTGACGCATCCATGTTCCGAGGCCGGCCCACTGGTCGGCGCCGATCGACGTCAGGCCGAGGTATTCACACGCCCACACCTGGTGCTCGTATTGAGTCTTGTAGCGTTGGTAGAGCGTGCGCAGCGATGCGATCGACGGCGTCGGCAGACCGAGTCGCTCGCCGACATAGCGCAACAGTTGCCGTGGAAGGGTGCCAACGTGGTCCAGCGTGTGGCCGCTGGCCCGCAGAAAGACCAGTTGAACGGCGGCGCCCGCGCGACGATCGCGCCGGAAACGTCCGTTGATCGCAGCTACGTCGCTGTCGTTCAGCGCGAAGTAGCGCTCGACGTCGAACTCCGACAGTCGCGCGGGTAAGCGATCTTGCCCCACATACCGAAATTCCAGGCCTGGCATCTGCTGCCTCCCGTCACGGTCGCAATTGAAAATTGCGGGCACGTAGCTTACCGCAGATCGCCGCCGGGACTGCCGACGATAGCCAGAATCGACCGCAAGGCCTTGCTACAGAAGGCTTTGCGGCGAAACCGCCAGATTTTGCACGAAAAGGACGATTCCCCCACTGGCACGCTGTCGTTAGCGCCAGAAAACGAGGCCGCCATGGCGGTAGCCGGATCTCTTAGTCGATCGCCGCAGCCGGCGGCACCGAATGCACGTGTAGGGCGTCGCGAGTCCACGGCTTTCGCTCGCGTCGTGAAATGAAGGGTAACATAGTCCTTACTATGTTACCCTTCACTTTATTGGCCGAAACGCCCCGTTTCCAAGCCAACCTGCGCCGCCTCCTTATCCAGCAAGGCCCGGCGGCCGGTTAGCGACGATCGACGCGGGCGGTCACGCCCCCTCGCCGCGCTCGTCCACCGTTGTCGTCCGACGAAGTAAAAGTTGTTCTGTTGCGGAAGTAAAACTTGTACCAGCCGGCCATCGTGCAATCAGAACAACTGCGTGGTGAGTGTTGAAAGATTGCCCCATTTCACCGCGCTCCGGAAAAGTCTCCCGTCCTCGTTGACCGACTCGATGATCACGCGCTGACCACGCGCCTCCGCCACCACGCGCACAACACGCACGCCGTAACGCATCAACGCGCCGATCTCCGGACGGACCGACCGGCGCCGCGGTCGTTTGACGGTTCTCATGTCCCGGCGGCTCCTTTGCGGGCACCGCGCAGGGACTTCACCGCGCCGGCGGCGGCACGGCGTGGCTTGCGGCGCTCCGGTGTGCGGCCCGTCGCACTGGCCGACTTCTGTCGCAGCGCGCCGATTGTCTGGGTCTGCGCATCATGGCTCGCCTGCAGGGCCACCAGTCGCCCCTCCAGTACGCCCGCATGATGGCGCAGGTCACCCAGTTTCGCCTGCAGGGCCTGGATTTCCCCCTGTGCGCGCTCGCCGTCGCGCATTATGCGTTGCTGCGCGCTTTCAAGGTCACGCTGAAGCCGTGAAGCCACGCTGCGCTCGCGCTCGATCTCAAGCAGCGCACGTTTCTCCGCCGCCTGCAGACGCGTTTCTGCCAGTTCGGCGCTCGCACGCACCTTGTCGAGTTCAGCCGCGAAGTCAGCGCGAGTCTGTGCGAGTGCAGACTCGCGCTCACGGCCGTCCTGCTGCAGACGCGCAATTTCGCCTTCCAGCGCGCTGCGTGTCGCGCCGGCAGCGGCCAGTGCCTGTTCGAGCTCGCTCACCTGAACCTGCGACGCGAGCAGAGCGCTCGAGCGTTGCTCGAGGGCGGCTTCCGTGCGCTCGAGATCGCCCCGTAGCGTCGCGACCGAAGCCTCCGCGGCAAGTCGCGCTTCCTCCACCTCGTCGCGCAGTGCGGCGAGCGACGCTTCGGCCGCCGACGCGGCACGCTGCCACAGTGCGGCCACAAGCTCGCCGGCGGCGCCCTGCAGATCCTCGGGCAGGTCGGCGTGCTCAATCCGCACGCGGCTTTTTTCGCGCAGGGTTGCCCAGAACTTCGCCAGTGCCTCGGCCGGCGCGCTCATGCTGCCCTTCCGGACCAGCTGGTAGAGCCGGTTCGCGGTCGGTGTGATGCCGTGGCGGAAGAACAGCAGCACGCAGACCTCGCGATACAGCTCTTGTGTATTCGGAAACTGCGCGCGCAACTGATCGATTTCGACCTGCAACTGCGCCTCGTGGACGGTGGACGGATCCATGGTGAGCTTTTTCGGGAAAGATATTGGTAAATAATACAACGTATAACGTTGTCTTTCTTTGCTACCTTCCCATACTTTTGACATTATCCGTATAATGTTGAGAATATCCGATGGAAGTACGAGAACCATCGAATGACACCTTGAGGGTCGCCCGGATTCCGTGAAAACTGCCCTGACCGCACCGCGCCCGCTCGACGTACTCCAGCTACCCGATGACCTCGACGGCCGCACCGGCGTCAACCGCGCCACTGGCCGCCGCCAGATCGCCGCCGATGACGATCTGGCGGCCGTTCGCGCGTGGCTGGCGCGCGTCGCCGACACGAAAACCACCTTTGAGAACTACCGCAAGGAAGCCGAACGGCTGCTGCTGTGGTCGATCGTCCAGCTTGGCAAGCCGCTGTCGTCGCTCACGCACGAGGATCTGCTTGGCTACCAGCGCTTCCTAGCCGACCCACAGCCGCGCGACCGCTGGGTTGCCGCCGGACGCAAATTTGCACGCGACGATCCACGTTGGCGCCCTTTCCACGGGCCGCTCGCCGCATCTAGCCAGCGCCAAGCGATGGTGATCCTCAACGCCCTTTTCTCGTGGCTTGTCGGCGCGGGCTACCTCGCCGGCAACCCGCTGTCACTCTCACGCCAGCGCGCACGGCGAGCGGCGCCGCGTGTCACGCGTTTTCTCGAGCTTGACCTCTGGCAGGAGGTCAAGCTCTACATCAACAGTCTGCCGCGCGACACAGACCGCGAGCGCGCACGCTACTGGCGCGCGCGGTGGCTCTTCACTCTGCTCTACCTGGGTGGCTTGCGCATCTCGGAAGTCAGCGGCAACACGATGGGGGACTTCTTCTGCCGGCGCGACGCCGGGGGGCACGAGCGCTGGTGGCTCGAAATTACCGGCAAGGGGGACAAGGCACGCCTAGTGCCCGCCTCGACCGAAATGATGATCGAGCTTGGCCACTACCGGAGCGAATGCGGTCTGCCCGTATTGCCCGCAGGGCACGAGGACACCCCGCTCGTGCTGCCGCTCGGCCAGTCCACGATGCCGCTCACGCGCGCGGCCCTGCACACGATCGTCAAGGGCATTTTTGCGGGCGCGGCAGAAAAGCTGCGTATGCGCGGTGAAGAGTACGCTGCACGGGCAGCCCAGCTCGAGCGCGCTTCGGCGCACTGGCTGCGCCACAGCGCGGGGTCGCACATGGCGGATTGTGATGTCGACCTGCGCATGATCCGCGACAACCTCGGACACGTCTCGCTCACTACGACGAGCCTGTACCTGCATGCCGACGACGATGATCGGCATCAGAAAACCGAACAGAAGCATCGTATGGGCTGGTAACCCCCACTCAGGCGCAACGATGCTTGATCGACAGGGAAATTTCATCGAGCTGTTGCATCGACCGGTTGAATCCATCACCCATTGCAGTCGCTCGGGCTTCGTTGACCAATGTCAAGCTGATCTTCTCCGTCACTCGCCACACCGTCTGCCCCATGACACATTGTTGCCCCATAGCGAGTAGGCCGAATTTTGAAAGACCTGGATGTCCGCCTGCAATGGAGGCTAGGTACATGGAAATCCGGAAGGGCCTCGCCCTCACTCCTTGAGCCAAGCCTTCTTGATCGCCTCGAAGTTGAGCTGCTTCCATTCTTCCTTCCAGAGCTGGTAGTACGGAATGTCGGTCGACGAGGGCGGCGGGTCGCAACGCTCGACCTTGACTAACGACGGCATCACCACGGACTCACCGATCAGCAGTGCCTCTCCGGCGCCCAAGGTCGGTAGCTTGTCGCAAAGATTTCCAAGCGTGTCAGGCAGCAGACGTGCGACGTAGCTCTGGTCACTAGGGTTGGTCAGCCGCATCGCGAGGAAGTTGCTGCACTGGGAGAAGATCGTCTCGGAGATCTCCGACGGGCGCTGACTCGACAGGAGCAGCGTCACACCGTACTTGCGACCCTCCTTGGCTATGCGTTCGATCGAGAACTTGGACGCACGAAAGCGCGCCAGGTCGCTGTTGGGTACGTATTTGTGGGCCTCCTCGTACACGAGCAGGAGCGGCGTGTCGGTGTTGATCTTCTCCTTTGCCGCAGTCCGCATCACCTTGTAGTGGTACCCGTACTCGAACAGAATTCGCGAGATCAGTGACACGGTGATGCTGAGGACCTCGAAGGGGACGCCGCTCAAGTCGACGATCGTGACGTTTGACTGTTCGTCTCCGTAGCCGATCAGGCTCTTCAGGGTCCCCACGAGCGTGGCCGTGTCGGCGGACGGACCGAAGAGAAACTGCAGGCGGTCCTGCTCCACCTTGGCCTCGAAGCGCGCGAAGAACTTGTCCAGCGACTTGTCTGCGTAGCTGCCCGGGGTGATGCTCTGGCCTTTGGTCGGATGGAAATCGAGTCGCTTGGCAAAGTACAGATCGAGCCGCTCGTTCGCCGAGAGCTGCAGGCCGTGGCTGGTGTCGGTCTTGCCTTCGGGCAGTAGCGTGTAGCTGCCGTCCACCACCATATACCGCGCCTCGTTCTTCGAGTTCACGGTCTCGCTCTTGATGTTGTACAGCGCGTTCAGCACCTCATGGATGTTGAACTTCAGCGGGCTGTCGTAGAAGACGTTCTTCGCGCTGGTGTTGTGGCGCTTCTTATTCTCCGTCACCAACTGGCGGAACACGGCCGACTGGTTGTAGTTGTCGCGCTCGCCCGTATCCAGCAGCACCTCCTCAAGTTCCTCGCTATTGAGCAGCCAATAGGGCAAGGTCAACGTACTAGCGTCGAGGAAGTTCGCATCAGGGAAAGCCGTTCGGTACTCCGAGTGGATGTCGAAGATGACGACGTGGGAGTTGTTCAGCGAGTATTGGCCGTTCTTCGCGCTCACCGCCATCTGGATGATCTTGGCGATCGTGTGGGATTTACCGGCACCGGTGGATCCTACTACGGCCAGGTGTTTGTTGAAAAACCGATCGCCGTCCACCGGCACGGTGATCTTGTCGTTGGACACCAGAGCGCTGAAAGCGAACTTCTTAGCCGGGTCGACCGAATCCTCGAAGATCTTCTTGATGTCGTCGTCCGTCGCCGGCGAGACGCCCGTTGGCGGAATGGTCAGCGTGTCGCCGCCGCGGATGAACTTGCCGTCGGCGATGATTCCCAGTGGGAGCGCCTCGATGATGTGTCGGCGCTCCGCCTTGTCGTTCACCTCAATGCAGAAGTTCTCGATGATGGCGATAAGCGCGCAGTCCTCGCTGTCGGTGACGCGCAAGTACGAGCCCACCTTGAGGCTCTTGTCGTTGGCGAACGCCGAGATGTTGCCAACTGAGATCTTCACCTTGTCTGGGAAGACCGCGATCACTTCCGCCTTGATGTCTTGAGAATCGCTCATGCCTGCATGATCTCCTGAAGTAGATAGGCACTGTCACTCTTGATCGATTGAAGCCCCGTGGCCTTTGGCACGAGGGTACTGTCGAGTGGCGTGACCTTGTAGAAGTCGTAGACCTCGACGACCGATCCGGTGCAAGCAGCGATGGTCGGCGCCAGCTGCTGTTCACCGGGGACGAACTTGATAGTCCAAAGGTTGTCCTTGGTGGGGGCCGCCGCCAGCATGGCGGGCGAGAACTCGGCGCCTTGGAATGGATAGCCATCATTGAACGCCACGCCCTGCGTCCATAGGCTGGCCTTGAGCTCGATCAACTGCTCAGTCATCACGCCCCGCAGCAGCACGTAGGGGCAGAACCGGTCGGTCGCAGGCGTTCGCTGGAGCTCCTTGTGCGAGAAGAACTGGCCGATTCGAACGAGCATACGGGTGGCCTTGGCCACCTCGTACTCATCGGCCATGTCGATCACGAAGAACCTGGCGGCCTTGGGCAACTTTGTCTTGCCGAAGTAGAAGTACCTGCGGCGGACCATTCGCGCGAAATACTCGCGTCCCAGGTGCTCCCGCAGCCAAGCGCTGAAGACCACCTCCTTGCGGTTGATGGCCCTCAAGAACTGATCCTTGGTGATCTTTCGCTTAGCCTCGTCCGCCTCGATGGCCAGCCCCTGAACGACGTTTATCGCTACCGGGTAGAAGAAGCTCAGCGTGTCGCCGGTCGAGCAATCGGGGATCTCCGACTCCAGGAGCTTGAGCACGTTGGCCTGCTGATTGTCGTAGGACAGCGCGTTCACATCAATGTCCAGCAACGCGCGAAAGGCGGCAAGCTGGGCATCGGTGATTGCCAGTTCCTCCTGCACCTTGTGGACCTGCTTGTCCTTCATGTAGGTTAGGAAGTGCTCTTTCAGGAACTCGTCCGTCAGCGGGAGCGTGAGCTTGTGCTGACCGCCGCGGTAGTGGCCGTACAGCCGGTACCTGAACACCTGGTCGGTAGGGCAGCCCGCGGCATGGAAATGCCGCAGCATGTGGATTACCGCCTCTTTGATTACCGAATGATTGTACTCCGTGCCTTCGTAGTACTTGCACTGCACGAAGGCACTCTTATCCCCATCGTCCAAATCGATGTCTTCCACCCCCTCGACCGTGATGCTCCCGTGCTTGGTCGCCTCGAGCAATCGCACGATCGTTTGGTCGAACTGGTAGAAGTAGCCTTTGATCGTCGCGGTTGCACTGCGGTCGGTCACGGTCGGTCCTCGGACTTGTCTCAGCGGCAATTGCGTTACTGGGAGGCGGCTCCGCTAACGGAGCCTGCGACTGGATTGGCCTCCTGCGACAACTCGCGAGCGGCAACGCCCAGGTCCTGCCACGCCTGTGGATGGCAGCTGAAGACGAGTATCTGGTGCCTGCTCGCGGCGTCGTAGAGCACGCGCTTCATCTGGTCTAAGCGATCCTTGTCGGTGTGAACCAGCGCATCGTCGAGGATGAGCAAGGTGGACTTGCCGGCCTCCTGCAGTAGGTCCGCGTACGCAAGCCGTGCGACGACGCCCATCTGCTCGCGAGCTCCGACGCTGAGTTCTTCGAACTCGCCGGTCTCAGCGCCATTGGTGCCGACGCGGGTGATGCGCCCCGGCGAAAGGTCTTCGCCCACCTCAATGCTCGAGCCCGGAAACAGGATCTGGAGGTAGTGGCTCAGGTGCCGTTGAAGCGGCGCACGCAGGCGCCGCGCCAGCGCGGAGCGCTTCTCGGTGAGCAGCTTCAACAGGTGGCTCAGCGCATTGGCCCGGCGCTCCAGCTCGGTGCACCGTCGCCCCACCTGGTCGAGCTCGCGCTGCTTGTCGGCGGCCACTTCTTCCAGCCCCAAAGCGCCTTTGGCCTCCAGGTCGGCCTCAAGCCGGATGATCTCGCCCGCGCGCTGAGCATACGCGGCCTCCAACTGCTTGGCGCTTCGTTCGAACCGCTCGACATCCTGCTGCAGGACCGACATATTGAGCGAGCGCAGCTGCTCTGCGAGCGCGTCCACGTCAACTTGGGCCGTGGTCTCGCGCGCGAGCGCATCGGTCAGTGCGTGGCTGGCGGCCGCCTTCTTGTCCGCGCGCAGCGGGTCGCTGAGCGTGGCCTTGGCCGCGGCCAGCTCATCTCGCGCGGCACTGACCAGGGCATTCGCTTCGCTGACGGCGAGCTTGGCCTCGTTCAGCTGGGCCGACGCATCGTCCAGGACCGTCCTTGCCGAAGATTCGTCCGATTCCGCTTGCGATACGAGAACGCTGGCGGTCTCAGCCCCCACCGCCAGCGCCAAGGTCTCCAGCGTCTGCTTGGCTGCGATTAGCTTGGTCGATAGCGCAGCCACGTCCGCTTCCAACACTGCAAGCCCGTTCGGGGCATGCGCCGCGAGCACGGATGTGGCCGCCTTGCCCTCGGCCACTCGCTGCGCGTGCAGCCGCTCACGCGACTCCGCTTCAGCCAGGTTAGCAACGCCCAGACTCTGCAGGAGCACGGTCAACTCATCGCGCTGACGATCGCGGTCCCCAATCAGACTCTGCAGATCTTCGCCGCCCGGCAGCACCGTGATGCGGCCCACCCCCTCGATGTCGATGCCCGTGCGCACCACCACGGTCAGGCGCTTGGTGCCCATTACTTCAGCACCAGCCACCCGCACCTTCGCGCCAGGCTCGAGCTCGAAGTCTAGCGCGGTGGACACCGCGTCCAGCTTCGCCTGCGCGGTGCGAAGGCGGTCGGTGCCCTCGCGCAGCCGCTTGAGCTCGACGCCGGGCAAGGCGAGCGACAACGCTTCGGCCTTCAACCGAGTCAGCTCTTCCTGCTTGAGCTGCGCCTCGTGCAAGCTCCGCTGCAAAGCCTGCGCCTGAGTCGTGAGATCGATGACAGACTTTTCCTGGGCCTGCCATGCGGCAACTTGGCGTGCCGCCACCAGCCGCTCGCGCGCCTTCGTGCTCGCGAGCGCGGCCTCCGCATGGCGGGGCTCCCAGGCCTGAAGCAGTCCCTGTGCCTTGATTAGCTTGCTCTGAGCCGCTTCCAGGTTCACTTCGCGCAGGGTTAGCGCTTCCTCGTCGCGCTCCATGAGCTGGAGCTGCTGGCGTACGGCGACGACCTGCGCCATGGCCTGTTTGAGCAGCACCTCCTGCGCGGCCCGTCTGTCGGCCAGCCCTGTGGCGTCGTTCAGCTTGGCCTGAGCCTGTGCGAGCTGCTCGCGCACGGCCATCCAAGGCCTCGCTTCGTCATCTCGCCCATGATCGCGGCGCAAGGTTGCCAGGCGGTCGACGTCGATCCGGTACGCGTCAATTTCCGCGCGCAAGACCTCGAGCGTCTCCTCCAGCGCTGAACGGCGCTTGAGCGCCTCTGCGAACGCGCCGCGGGGTGCCTCGGTGGATGGAGTCAGGAGCTGGTTGCGCTCGGACTCCACGGCCTTGATTACATCGTCGCCACTGGTGGAGGCCAACTCGCCCAGAGAATCCCCCAGTGCGTTGCGCAAGTGATCGCTCGCAAAGCCGACGGCCTTGTCAATCTCGTGCGAGGTGCCCTGCCTGATCCAGAGCAGACCAGGAATGCCCATGTGCTCAGGCGAGCTGCCACCCCTGCCAGCGAAACTGAAACCCAGTATTTCCCCCAGGTGATCCTCGGCCTCGGTCCCGTCTAGGACCTTGCCGTCGATGCTCAGCTGGCATCGCTTCTTGCCCAGGAACGACTTGCTGAGCCGCGCGGGCTTGCCGCCGAGCTCGAACTCGATCTCCACCGAGGGTGTCGCGGAGCTATCACTCCACGGGCGCAAACCACTGACCGAGTTGGACTTGTACCGCTCGAAGAAAGCCGCTCGAATGGCTTCAGCCACTGTGGACTTACCCGCCTCGTTCGGGGCGACAAACAGGTTCAGTCCGTCGGCGAAATTGCCCAGCTCCAGGGGCGCCCGAAAGCGTTTGAAATTCTCGATTCGCAATCGCTTGAGTTTCATGCACCAGCTCCCAGCCCGGAGCCATGGTCATCCAGGATTCGAGCCAACGCCAGGAGCGCGTCCCGCGCCAACTCGGGCTCGATGCCGGTTTGCTGCTCGCGCAACTCCTGCAGCGCTTCGCCCACGAAGCCATCGGCCTGCAGCGCTTGGATGTCCTCCTCGGTGGGCTCCAGCCTCAACATCGCTGCATCCCAGAGGACAGCCCGGGCCTTGGCCCGGGCCGTACCAAGCGAGGCCGACAGCTTGCGGTGTCCCGCCAAGTTGCAGGTCCCGAACACGCGCACGTGAAGAACATCGCCGCCGCCTACCGCATCGAGTATCCGCACAACCTCGTCAACGTCCGAATCGACGGCCATCTGCTTCTCGATCTGACGCCAGTTGAACTTGCCCGTGGGGACCGTAGTGATAACTGGCTCGAGCGCCGTAGCCTCGATGGAGACGAGCAGCGCTTGGCCCGAGTCATTGGCCTTAAATCGATCCGACTCAGGCGTGCCGGCGTACCAGGTCTTGCCATCAACCCGCTTGGTGCCATGCCAGTCCCCCAGCGCCAGGTAGGTCAGCCCCGCGCCTTGTGCCCGGCCTGCAGCGATCGGATTTGCCGAGTCCACGTCCTCGGGAAGGATTCCTTGCACGCTACCGTGAGCCAGACCGATCCGCGGCAAATCGTCGGTTGAAACATACGCCGCGAACCACTCGGTTAGGTCGATATAGGTGTGGCGCTGGGTCAGAGGTGCCGGCAACAAGGTGAACTTGCCGGCCACCACAATGGGCTTCGGTTCCAGGCATACGATAACGTTGTCCGGGATCACTCCAAGGCGCCGCGCCCGGCTCCACACCGACTCAGCTAGCGCAGCGTCGTGGTTGCCCGGCATGAGGACCCAAGTCCCAGTGAAGCCTTGCATCGCGTTGAAGAGCCGACGGATCGTCTTGTCAGCCACCGTTTGGGCGTCAAACACGTCGCCTGCGACCAAGATCGCATCGACACCGCGATCGGTCGCGATACCAGCCAATCGCTCTACCACAGCAAAGCGGGCCTCGAACAGCGCAGCCGCGTCGTCAGGCTCAAACTGCGCGAACACTCGGCCGATCTGCCAGTCGGCCGTATGCAAAATTGAAATCAAGTCGCCCCTCCCCGATCGCTATGTATTGCAGTAGTTTTCTCGCCGCGGGAGCTTAACGCGCCGCTCACGACTAGTTTAACGCTTTGAAACACCGCTCAAGCAGCTTGGCTGCTTCACCGCATCTTGAGCTCAGTGAGCATGGATCCGAGTCCGACATCAACGAAATCCTATTCCGGTCAACAACCCATGGTTAAAGTAGTTGCTCGTCGCGCAGTCATTGTGCTCACGACCGCGGAACAAGAAACGCGTCGCGCATCGGATTATGATTGTGGGTCAGGAGGTTGAGGTGTTCACGATGATGTTTGGCCGTGCCACGCTGAGGCCCTGGCGAGTGTTTGCTGTCTCTCCGGTCAAGCGGCATAACGCAGAGCTGCTGCGGCACGTCCTGCAGAAATGCGCCGCCTCGCATCACCATCGCGCGTTGCAGAAAGTCGTGCACCGGAAATGGCAACCAAAGCACGCCCCGTGCACCCGCGCCCTGTGCCTCATCCAGATACGTACGGAAGCTGTCCAAGCAGGCGAGTGTCAAGGCGTGCAACGTCAGCCAGTGAGCTGCTTCCCTGCTCCATGCTCGTGGCGCGACCGGCGCGTGAAGCGACAACCAGACTGTCAGGCCGAGCGGCCCATGCACGGGCTGTTGTAAAAGGGAGCGGGGTATCCCTACGCCTTCCCATTTGCAACGCCATCGCAGGAAGGCCAAGGCGACCGGACAACACGATGTCGTCGTACCCCCGCAAAGCGGCCATGCGAGGTAAAGTGCGGCACTCTTAATGCAGGCTAGGTGGCTCCGGCCATACATGCGCATGATCCGTCGCCGCACCGCCTTGTAGCACGCGTGCGCCGATGCGTCGTGATCGCCGGAGAACTTGTCCTGCATCACCGCCCGCAGCCATGGATCGTCAGGCTCAGCCTGCCCGCCCGTGCCAAACCTGATCCATGACGCCCCCTGCAGTGGCAACTGATACTCTGAAACCGGAAGCAGTTCGTCCGGCGTTGAGGGTAGCCCACCCGCGGCGCACCAGATTTCTTCCGCTCCTGAAGGCTCCTGAATAGTCAGCCGGACATGCCTCGCACGCTTTCCCAATCGTCGTTGATAGGGATGCCCTACACGAATATCATCCAGCCCCCGGGATGGCACCCACCATGCATGCCGACACGATGGGCAGTCAAACGGAGCCTTGAACAAGTCGGGCCGTAACCGATAAGGAATGGGTTCGTCGCACCGCTCACAGCGCTCGACCAGCGGTATTCGATGCACGGGACACTGATCAACGCGGTGGTACTGAAATACAGCCAGATGAACACCTTGCTGCGCACACTGCACACACCAGCGCAGCGTCGGCGACGAAATCCTCCGAATCGCGCCGGATGGCATGACGAACGCTGCGGCAATCTCCGCCAGCGGCAGGCGCAGCATGCCGCTCATGCGCGGCAAATCGAAGCCTCGCGCGTCGCGAAGATCAAGACAATGCGGCAGCGTGCGCCGACCCTGCCTGCTTGCAACGGACTCCGTGAGCGCTGAGCAGGACAGCGCGTTGAGCCGCTGAAACTTCGCCAGCAGCGAGAATGCGGATTCTCCTGGAGCATGCCAGTCGTCCCGCCAGCACCACGGATCACGGACCGCAGGCGCATTGTCTGCCTGCAGGATATCGTAGTACCGTGTCATGACCCCGCCTCATCGACGAAGATGATCCGCAACGCCTCAAGCGCGGCAACAAAATTTGATTCTTCGACGGCCTCGTCCCAGCAGGCGCGGCTCAGTTCAAACCATGCCGAGTCGTGTTCCATATTGCGAGTCAGCGCGATCTCAACCGAGCGAGCCAGATACTCCATGGGGATTTCCATCGGAAAATCGAACCTTGCGATTCGATGCGCCGCTTCGAATGCATCCCACAGCACCTTCTGTTGCGCGCCGAGCTGAAAGCCCGTGTCGTACGCACGCTGCAGAAAAAACCGCGTATAGGTCCAGTCGCTGCCTTCCGGAAAGATTGAGCTATCGTACGCGGCGAGAGACATTTTCAGGTCAGCCGCCTGCTGCATGCCCGCAAACCGCATCTCGTCGATCATGAAGCGGGCGACGATCTGCGAGGTATCGACGTTCTGCCGAAATGCGCTCCTGCGGTTCAGAATGCCAGGCTGGCCGACGAGGAACGCAAACATGCGGATACCGCGGCGACCAAGCTCGTCCTGCACGTCACGCAGCCACTCGTAGTGCTCAATCTCAAGTCGTTGTGCCTCGTCGACGAAGATAACCAGCGTGTTACCCGAAACGCGCGCCACAAGTTCGGCGAGCTTGTGGTAAAGCCGCAAGCGCCGTTGCAGGGCGGTACCGCTGTCCGGGCGGGCATGCTGGGCGACATCGAGCAACATCCCGAAGAACAGGGACTCCGAGCGCGTGGGATTCTGTGGCATGCCGAGAGTGAGCACAACGACACGCGGCAGCTCGTGCCGCAGCAGCCGCGCGCAATATCGGACCGCATAGGTTTTGCCCCAGCGGGTGTGCCCGTAGATCACCGAACCCGTCACGCCCCGACGAAGGCAATGCCGGACTCGCGCATACATGGCCGCGATCGCCGGCGTCGGCACGATGTATGACTGGTTAAGCAACGGATGCTCCGACGGGTCGACGGGGCGTTTGGGGGTATCGAACATGGCTTCAGTACGTGAAGATCCGCGTCAGCCATGGTGCCGGCTCGTCCTTCGGACGAACCAGTGCCGGTAACCTAACCCCGGTAGATGCGGCCGGCGACACATTCTCTACAGCGAGCGCCCCCTGTTGTGGCGCGTGCGCCTTCGCGCGGTCGGTCAGCATCCGTGCGAGGTCATTTGCTTCGCGCGCATGCTGCCTTGCCTGATCCTTTTTCCACGCGAACCAGGTACTAACCGGATCGTCGCCCTCCCGCCACGCGAGCTTGCGCTGGCGAATGAGCGAAAATATCTCCTGACGAACACGCAGCGAATGCGGTGTGAAGCACCATGGCCGGGCCGCCGTGAGCACGCCCAGCTCGGCGCCGTTAATGAAGAAGGCGTGCATTTGGCGCACGTCCTTCACGTTGAAATAGACGCGCAGCTGCTGGCCGATCAGCCCTGTCATGCTGGACAACAGGCGGTTGTCGTAGCGCACGTATTCAAAGTTCACATGCGGCCGCACGCCCCGACTGACGTTGCCGCGAATGGTCACAATCCGCGCCTCCTGCAACAGGCAGAGCGTGCCGCGCCGAGCTTCGGGGACCGTGCGCAACAAGCCCTCGCGTCTGGCAAGCTGAAACTGCATCGCCTCGAGCGGCGATCGGCCGCCAAGTCCCGTGTGTGGCTCGCCGTTGTAGTTGGCAAGCACGACGTCAATCACGTCCTCAAGCTCGTCGAGCGTCATCATCAACGACGTGTTTCCGCCGACGTCGCCCAGCGCTCGCTCGACCGCGCGCGGATCTCGGCCGGTTGTTGCCGGTAGACGGTGAGCGAAGTGCGACGCCAACTGGTCGAAGAAGCGTTCGATGAACGCGCGCTCATTTTTATGGCCAAGCGGCCCGTTGTTCGTCGCACAGCCGACCACTGTCGTAAGGCGCTCGAGCGTCGCCTTCGCGAAATGCGACTTTGCCGCATCGAAGCGCAGCGTGTTCCAGCATGCCCATGCTGTCTGAGGAATGATTTCCGAAGGGAACCCTCCGCCCTGCTTGACGCGCAGTGCGGGAATCTTCGGTTCGCGGGCAACGTGCGGCATCAATGCCGCCTGCAACGCCTGTGCAACATCGTCCCGGTTGTATTCCCGCCCTGGGGCCAGTGCGTAGCCGATGACCGCGCGGCTCGCTACATCGAGCAGCACCAGTATCCAGATCCGGTGCATAACCAGCAAAGTCTCGAAGCCGAACGGGTCATCGATGCGCAGCGTTAGCCGCACGTCGAGCTTGTGTCCGTCGAATTCGACCACCTCATAAGGATATGTCGCAGTCCTTCGTATATTTTCTGCGTCGGCTTGCCACTCGTGGCCGATCTGCTCCGCGCCCGCTGCGCGGGCAGCCGATGCAAACTGCCTCCCTGCAAGTTTGTTGACATGATTTGCCAGAGAGCGTTCGCCAAGATGTTTCCGGTTGAACGGATATTCGTGCGCCTGAATACCAGCCTTCCGGCATTCGGCAAGAAAACCTGCTTGTAGCCGCCATATCTGGCGGTGGACTTCTTCAAGCTTGGTCTCACCCCGGCTTCGGGCAGCAACCTTACGCTCGATCCAGCGCGCGATTTGCGGGTATCGAAGCAGCAGCTGACCGAAAGCGCCACTCGTGCCGTCGGTACCGGCTGTCGTCACGGGGGCCCGACGTTCATACGGACGGGTATGCAGCCAGGGCAGCAGCGCCCGGCAACCATGAATACGGCCATCTTCGTGAGGTGCGATGCACCGTTCGAAGAGCCGGTATAGATCGTTGATCCGCACTCCCGTTTCTCGGCCGATCGCCTGCAGTGGCGTGCTTCCGTCGACAAACAGCGTCATCGCCCGCACCCGCCGCGTGAAGAGCCCCCGTGCCTGCTCATCTAGGGCGCTGTCATCGGCACTGGGCCACTGGCTGAGGTCAACCAGCTCAGCAGGAATGGAGCGGCGATCGAAGCGTAGCGTCCCGAAGGCAATCGATCTCATGGCGTCACCAAGCGGCTATTGGGTCCGAGAGGCTGTGAGGCGATAGTTGGGCAGTCCAGCATGCCTTTCAGGACCAATGAAAACGCGACGGCACGCACGAGTTCAGGATGAAGGGCGTCAAACCGTTGTTCCAGTTCGGCCAGCGTCAAGCCGCCATCGCACGCGGTCGAGATGGCACGGGAAAATTCATCTCCGACTGCTGCGGTGTTCGCCGCGAGGTAATGCAACATCGTGAGCCTGTTCTGGCACAGCAGCTCGGGATCGTCGAGTTGATTCGGGAGGATGGTGTGCACCGTCATTGCGTTCGCCCGACACCACGCGTCGAGTGCCGGATACACGCGAAGCCCCTTTGCAGCGATCGTCGCTTCGGATGATCGCAAAACCAGATGCAGCTGCTCGCCGTAGTCCGTACAAACCCAGAAGTCCGCAGCCCGACTCCCTCTCGCCTCCGGGACGAGCAGCGGTCGCTCGCAATAGGTAACCACTTGTGGGGCGGATTCCAGCCGCAGCCAGAGCTGAAGCGCGCTTCGGCCAAACAACGTCAGCCTCCTGCCGACCTTGGGACCGAACACGTCGAACCGATGTGCGCCGTACGGACGCACGTCGGTAGCCGCCTTTCGGAAACGTGGTGAACGCATCGCGCGCTCCATGCAAGTTATGCACACGTTTTACTACACGAAAGGTGGGAGTGACGGATAGGGAAACCGCTAGGGCTAAAAGGCGCGTTGACGGATCAAGAAAATACTACGAAACACGTACCAAACGATACAAATCAAATCCCAACTGGTGTTGAACAGGAAGAGCGGCTTTTTCAGTGAGTTTTTCGGTACCAAAAAACGCGCCTCTTTCAAGAAGTCCGTGAAACATCAACACATGAAACGCGAAATGCCTTTTCGAAACAATCCGTTAGGCGAAGCACGCCTCATTTTACGATGTTCCACGAGATTGCGATATCCATGCCGTCGACCGCCTGAGATTTCCAACATTGCCTTCTCCATATCGAGATTTTCGACTCTTCTTTCCGAAATTGGAGAAGCGAATCTTGTTCATCTGAGGCCGGCCGACCACGTTCCGCATGGATCGGCTCCGTCGGGCCAGTAGAAGTTTTACTTCATCGGACGGCGATGCTCTACGACCTGACGGCCAGCGTCGCGCAGATGTGCGCGCCGGTGCCTGCGGCGGCCACCGGTGGTTGGACCGACTGGCTTGATCACTGGCAGACGCTGATGGGGGCCGCCGTTGGCGGCTTCATGGGTGTGGCCGGTGCCCTGATCGTCGCCCGAGCGCAGCGCCGCCGGGACCAGCGTGTCGCCGCCGGCATGGTGCTGCCCGACCTGCAGCAGCTCGATGCAGCGGGTCAGAGTCTTCTGCGTCGACTTGGCCCGCCACAGGACGACCCCAACATGCAGGCCCAGGCGCGTGCGTTCTTTGAGGCCGCGCGTGTTGTCGATACGCTGAGGCTTCTGGCCGAGCGGAGACCCAAGCTCTTCGCCCTACACACACCCGCGATCGGGCAACTGTCCGATGTCGACGCCCGCCTGTTCAGCCACCTGTTTCAGTGCCAGATGGTCCATCGGCAGTTTGAGGACGCGATGGAGTCCCTGAAAACCGTACCGAGCGAACCCAAAGGTCTTGAACTGCAACACCAGCGGCTATGCAGCGACTGGACACTCTGCGTCGAGCACGCAGCACTCGCCCGGCATTTTCTCGAGCAGATCGTGTTCTCGCGCTTGCCCCGCTGGATCTCCAATGCCCGCATGAAACTGCGCCCGAACGACCTCGACGAACGCTCGGCGTATCTGCTTGTGAAGGGCGAAATTCGTCCTCCGGCGAAAGCCTGAAAGGTAGAGCGGCCATGAAAGCATCCACGCGCCGGCTGACCCGGCAGCACTTCGCGCTGTATCGCGGCTGGCTCGAAGGCGCCACGATCGAGGGGCTGCACTCGGCCTACGGCGAAGCGGGCACCGACGTGCGCCTGACCCGACGCCTCATCGCCACCATGCGGGACGCGCTGGCCGTGGCGGCCCGTCGCGCGCACGACATCGAGGCCGCACACCTGCTGCGCCTGAAACCCGGCAGCATCCCGCTGGCCGAGCTGCACGGCCGCGACGACACGCCGACACTGGAGGCTTACCGCGCGCAGGTGGACCCGGACGGGGTCTACGGCGAGGCCGAGCTCATCGAGCTCTACAGGGCGGATTTTCCGCCGCAGGCCTCGCCTCGCGTAGACCGGAAAATTGCCCGGAACGCCCGCCTGCGCGCCCGTCAGGCTGCGGCGCTCGAGCGTATGGAGCGGGCACTGGCCGAAGAACCTGCACCGGACCATCCGGTCGACGGCTGGTTCGAGCCGGCCATCGCTGCGCGCCTGCAGGCCGCGGGCGTCGCCACCCTCGCCGACCTGCTGACGCTGATCCAACGTCGCCGCCACCGCTGGTACACGACCGTGCCGCGGCTGGGTCCCAAGGGCGCGCAGCGGATCACCGACTGGCTCGACCTGCACGCCAGTTCGCTCCAGACGATCCTCTCGCCGCTGGCCGTGATCCCGCGCCGGCAGCTCGTGGCCG
>NZ_JAGIXF010000025.1:0-87876 GCF_021483755.1 Burkholderia sp. WTPI3
TTCGGCACGAGATAGTCGATCTGCGCGCCGAACATCCGCAGGCCGCGCACCGCGACCGCGCAGGCAGTCGCGCCGTCACAGTCGTAGTCGGCGACGACGAGCAGGCGCCGCTTGTCGGCGATCGCGTCGGCGAGCAGCGATGCGGCGTCCACGCAGCCTTTCAGTTCGGTGGGCGGGACGAGGCGCGCGAGCGCCGTTTCGATGTCGGCCGGCGACTGCACGCCGCGCGACGCGTACAGGCGCGCGAGGACGGGGTGCACGCCGTGGCGCGCAAGCGCTTCTGCGTCGGCGGGTGCGACGGGGCGGGTAACGATCCGGGTCATACAGGCCTGGTTATTCGAACAGGGACGCCAGCGCGCGGCGGCGCCAGAACTTGCGCAGGTCGCCGCGCGTCGCATTCAGCGTCACGGAGCTCGTGTCGCCGCACAGCGTGAAATCGACGCTCGCCAGCTCGCCGTGTTGCAGTGCGGCCAGCGCCGGCGCGAACCAGTCGCGCTCGAGCGCGGCGAGCGTGTCGTGCCAGCGCGCCCAGTCCTGTTCGATGAACGGGGTGGTCAGCGCCGGCAACTCGACGAGCGTCGCGCCGACGGTAGCGGGCAGCGCGCCGAACGCGGCCGGCGGAGCACCCGCGTCGGCTTGAGCCGCGCGCGCGAGGCCGAGCGCCGCGGGCGACGCGGACAGCACGCGCCCGAACGGCTTGCCGACCGGCTTCAGCGTGCCTTGCGCGTGGAACCAGATCGTATTGACGGCGGGCAGGCCACGCGCCTCGCGGGCTTCGTTGACCGGATGCTGGAACCAGGCCATCTGCACCTCGTTCTGCAGCTTCATCCACATCCGCGAGCGTTCGCCGGTGTGCGCCTCGTGCGGCAGCCAGATCTCGATGTTGCGGCCGCTGGCGCGCAGCGGCGCGGCGCCGGCGAGGCGGGCGAGCTGTTCGCTCGACAGATACCAGCGCGTTGGCCGTGGCGCTTCGAGCCGCACGCCGAGCTCTTCGATCAGCGGACGCGCAACGGCCAGCAACGCGGCCGCGTCTCCGTCGTCGAGCGCGAGGCTCGACGGATCGACAAGCACGAGGTGATCGTGCGCGATTTCGACGTGCACGGGTTCCACGCAGGCCCACGCCTGTGTGCCCGGGTCGCCGCCGTCCGCCAGCAGCATGTAGGGCGCGAGCGGTGCTTCGTCGGCGGCGTTGCCCTGGGTCGCGCCGAACTGGCGGGCCAGCCAGCGCTCGTGCGGCAGCGTGCGCTGGAAGTCTTCGCCGGTCACGCGCTCGACGAGGCTCGCGCGGGCGAGCAACTTTTCGAGCGCGGGACTGTCCAGGGTGTGCAGGGACGAGGCCGCATCGGCCGCCGACGGCAGCGCGAACGGAACGAGAAAATGGAGGCGTCGGTCGTGCATGATGGTGCGCATTGTATGGCAAACCTACGCACCCTTAGAAATCAAGGACTTAAAAGCGGGGCTGTAGCAGCCGGTACAGGTTGGTGTTACAGCAAAAGTAGGTGCAAATGGTAGCACGCGCAACCGGCCTACGGGCGTATGCGCGGTTGCCCCACAGGAGTAGGTTATCTACATTCCGTTGTGCCTCGTCGGAGTACTAGAGGGCCGCTCTAGCCTCCGGGAGTACTAGAGGGAGCACGCCCTACAGCGGCCTCGGCTGGGCGGCGGGGATTCCCGTGCTAGCTACCCCTGAGTACTAGAGGCAATCTAGCTCGGCCCGTACTAGAGTGTATGCCACAGAAAGTTATCCACAGGCTAGGGTGGTTCCCACGCCGTACTAGAGGGCGCGCCTGGGCCTCGGCTGGGTGTGCGGATTCCCGCGCCTAGCTCCCCACAGTACTAGAGAGGGTGGCCGGAAAGTTATCCACAGGCTAGGGTGGTTGTGCCGTTGTACTAGAGGGAGCACGCCCTACAGCGGTGGCTCCTACGGCATGCGCCTTTTCGTTCCGAGAGGGGGTACGCCATAGGAGCTTCCATTTCTCTTTGTAAACAATTGATAGGAGTACAAATGACAAAGGTGCAAAAGAGCGCCAAGGCAAAGCCGTACGAGCAGGAGGGTACACGGGTAATTTCGCTCCGCGTGATGCCGGAAACGCTGCGTAGCTTGCGGCTCATTGCCGTAGAGCAGGACCGGTCTGTATGTGACCTCATGCGAGAACAGGCCGAGCGGCTTGTAGAGTTGTCCGCGTGAGAAAACTGCTATCCCGCATCTTTGGCCGACCTCCTGAGCCGGAGCCGGTTCGTACCAATTCATACCGCGTATCACTTGGCGGCGGGGTGACCGCCGTATTCCACTTCAAAGACGCGTCATCGTTTGATCCGAGCGCGCCGATTGTCTTTGTCACGGACCCCGAGCCGCCCAAGGACTAACAAAGCTTCAACGTAGGCAGCCCGCCTTAGCTCGGTCTACGGGCTGGCCGGTAAGAGTAAGGCCGACAAATTCACTTTATATAAATTAGGAGTACAAGTTAATGAATCATTCGATTCTCTCGCACCTCACGCCGCCCGAACAGATCAAGCTAGCTATCCTCCAGGGTGTTCCTGGTAGCGCCGTGTTTGCCAAGAAGTACCCCGATATGCACGAGCTTCGTCGCGTGATGGCAAGCGACGGGGCGACCGTGGAGAAGATCGCGCGTGCGCGGGTGGATGGGAACATCCTCAAGGCAATCAGCGATGCACGACGCGGCGGAGTGCCGGAGGAAAGTATCGAAGGGATACTAGCGGAAAAGTCCGTGACACCGGAAGTTGCCGCGATCAAGCTCCGGGATGTCACGAAGTCAGCAGTTGCGCCGCTCGGCAACACGACGCAGAACCTCGTTTATCCGAGCCAAGCACAGGGCGTTACGCCACTCGTTCCAGTCGTAACCAAGTCCCTCGTTACGATGCTTGCCGAACTGGGAGCGCCGAAATTGCCGCCGGAGGTGCGTGTGTTGACTCAGGCCGCGTTGCTGGCAGCTTCGGAAGTCCCGGAGGGGAAACGGTATCCCGGTGCCGCACCTGATCGGGCCGATTTTGTACTCAACGGTACGCGTAAATTCGGTTTGCTTATGGTGTTCACCAAGGCGCTACTTAACTCGGATAACGACGGAAACGTAGTCTCTTACGTCCAGACCAACCTAGAAAACGCCGCAAATAACGCGGTAGACGCTGCGATGGTTGCGAGCCTGACGGATGCGGCGGGTCAGGCACACACGACTATCAACGCGGCCTTTGATGCGTTTAACGGGGACCTCCGTACCGCGTGCTGGGTGGGGAACCCGCAAACACTTGCGACGCTCCGTAGCGCACAGGAGCAGAACATCGGCCCACGCGGAGGCACGTTCTACGACCTCCCGGCACTGGCTGTATTGGCAGTGCCGAACGGACAGTTATTCCTCGTGGACGCACAGCGCACGGCGGTTTTCGACGGGCCGCAGATTATCGCGCAAAGCGACGACGCCGATATTGTGCTCGACACTGCGCCGGATACGGCAGGTACGGCCTCCGTGTCGATGTTCACGACCGACCAAACCGCCTTCAAGATTACGCGGTACGTCGACTACAAACTCATGGTTAATCCGGTCGCCGTGACCGTGGCCTAACACTAACGGGGCGGGTGCGGTACTCGCTAAAATTTAATAAGTAATCCATATGGGTATTATGAGCAAGATTTTCACTCCGAAGCCGCCGCGCAGCGTTGCGGATCACATTCAAAGCGGCGGTGCGGTCCAGTACCACTTTGCGCAATCCGACTATATGCGTTGCCCGGATGGTAGCGTCAAGTACGTTGGATCGACCCCGCCGCCCACGCTGGAAGCCGCTCTAGCACGGATCAAAGTGGAGGTTGAGGAGCTTCGCAGGAAAGCGGTTTGTACCGTCCGAAGTAGGCGAGATTTGCAGCGGCTTATCGAACGGCAACGAGAGGTTACGAGCAAAGCCAACGCGCATTTGGAGCGCATGCGAAGCCAAGCGCGGGCCGGCATTATCGACGTGGTTGCCGTGGACGAGCCGTACCGCACCGCACATGCCGCACAGGAAGTTGCACGCGAGCTTAACAGGGAGCTTGCGGAACGCGTGAAGGCCGACGAAGCGGCGGAGCGACTGGACGCGCTGCTAAAGGAAATCAGCGTGTGAAACGCCCGCGCCAATACCGGTTTGCGATTTCTGCGCAATCCGCAATAAGGCTGCGGTGGCTCCGTGAGGAAACGGGGCAAACGTCCCGAAACGAGTTTAGGCGGCTCGCATACCGCCTTTCAAACGACAAGCACCCGAAGTTCGAAGCTACGGGACTATATCTGAGTTGCACCTATGACGCGGTAATGACGGCCGAGCAGTACGCCAGCTTAGTTATCGTGGCGGCCCGTTACGGGGTTCCGAAAGGGTGCATTGGGGAGATGGTACTTAGCTACTACCCTAAGGATTGCTAACACAAAAGGATTAGGATGTACGAAACTACCAAGATCGTTACTGAGTTGCAGGCAGAGCTTGCGTGTCACCTGTACGAGCTTATCAAGCAAGCAGACCGGGACAACGCCCGAATGCGGACAGAGATTGCCCGTAACGACCAAATCAAGGCGTCTGCACAGCACCGGTTGATCGGTCTGCAATTACAGGAGCAAGACGCGTGAGAACTAATCTGTTGTTGATCGAGCTAGCCCAGGCTGTAGGCGTTCCGACTCACAGACGCGGCGCAAAGCGCCCGGTGCAGCTTTCGAGCAACGAGCTACGCCTCGCAATCGCTAACCGGTGCCTGGGGCTGACCTCTGGCCCGGTTCCAATTGCGCGTATGGATAAGGCCGCCGACGTAGACAACTGGCTCGCTACCGCCGTAGTGGCGAACTTCCGGGGCCAGCTCGGTTGGCTGCACCAACAAGCACAAACTGCGATCCGTAAAGCTAACGAGACGCGATTGCTTGCCTCTGCTGCTTGGGAGCAGGCCCGTAAGGCACGCACTCCGGGGAGAAGTCGTAACGCCGCACGCCGGAAGGCTATGGAGGCTATCGAACAAGCTCAACGCGAGTGGAGGGAGTGGCTAGAAATTAGCCGTGTGTCCCTCGACATGATCGAGATTGAACGCGATATGACAGCAGCGGGCTATGACCTTAGCGAAGTAGAGCGGGGCAGTAAGGCCGATAGCCTGAAGGCTGTTCAGGATGAGATGGATAGACGTAAGGCCGCCCAGGCCGCACTTTTCGGAGCCAAATAGCCGTGGCACGAGTTACCAGAAAGCCAAGGGGCGCGGCTACGCATCTAAGCGCCATTACAGCGCAGCGGATGGAATGGACCGAGGCAGACCGGCTGCTGGCGGGCCAGCTTGCGGAACTGCGTGCGCAGCTCGACACGGCACGCGCGGAGGCTAGGAAAGCTCCGCTTACCGTTGCGACCGCATCCGGTAGTACGAAGCCGAATCCGGTTCACGCTGCTGTAGATCGGTTGGCGAGGCAGGAGGCGTCCCTTACTCGACGGCTGGGGCTTGGCCTCAAGAGGACTGCTGGGGGGCAATACGAGACCCGTAGCAGCCCGCTGGAGACCCGCCAGAAGCTTTGGGAGAAATGGGGCAGTGTATGTACCGGAGACCTTATGCCGGGGGTATGGCTGCACGTTGTACGTGAGGCTGGCGTGGAGATACCTGAGGACAGTCTCGGGTGGCCCTCGAACCCGGCCGAATTGCCGGTATCCGGTGTGCACTAAAAGAACGGGCTGTATTGCGGCGCTTTCCTTCAGGGATAAGGGTTTGCGGGCTGTTCCCTGCTGAAAAAGTACAACTTTTGCTTTTCTCGTTAAATCGACTGGGACCACTCGGTGTCACGACCTTTTGCCCTCCGCAATTTGACCCACCCGCCCCTCTCTGTAGAGACTCCCTCAACCCCGGTCCGTGCTGAGACCCACCAATCAGTACCTCCCATCTATCAGGAGCATAGACATATGAAACGTAAGTAATCCGTAATTAATGTGGGTAGGGTAGTGTTCGAAACTTGGAACATGTTACGAAATCCCGCCCGCAAACCCTTATAAGACCGTAGTGCGGTCCTGCGTTGATACCCCTTTGAAAAACATGGAACCTATGGAACCTCTCACGCTTTGACTACCCGGGATGTAGTAGCGACAGCGGTACGACTCAATATGCGGACCAAAGCCGCTGAACAGGAGCTATCCGCAGCAAGCATCGGTGTTGCCGTAACCGTCGAGACCACGGTTCATACGGACAACGATTCGAAGAACTACGCAACTGTTTTAGCTACGACTCTATGCGAAACGCCAGATCTAGCAATCGGAACCAGGGAGGATATGGGGCAGTTAATCACAAAAGCCATGTCCCTGAGTAGACCATTCAACCCGGCCCGCTTGAGCCGAGCACTGAGCTTACGCGCTAAAAACCTGGTTTCCGGAATCCTCAGCCACTACGGGTACAACCCCGCAAGTCTAGTAAAGGGCCTGGACATTCGGGACATTGTTCGAGCAGGAACCAACATGGCCCCAAGCGATGAGCATACCGTACGAACCCGGTTCGAGGTTGATGGTGTGTGGATGGGATCGGCATGGTATCCGTATGGCCGTTGCAGGACGTATGCGACTGACCTCCCTTGGTACTACCTAGGCATTCGTTTTGCCGGGGATTTTATACCACTGCGTATTGTGCTTGCGATGCGGGACATAGGGGTAGGTCAGTTTATCGCGCTGGACAAAGCCGCACATGCGCGGGCTACGGTCGAGCAGATAAGCAATCGAGAATCTATTAATAAGGATATTTGAATAATTGGCAGATAAATCAGTTAACGTCAAGGTTACTGCTGACGCATCCGGTTTTACCGCAGCAATGGATAGTGCTCGGGACCGAATCACGAAGTACGCCGAACAAACGGGCCGCACTAAGCAAGTACTGGAGACGTTCCAGCAGGCTCTAGACGAGTCGGGCGCAGCTACTGCGAAACAGGTCCAGCAGATCGCCAAGGCAACCATGCAGCTTGATCGCATGGCGCAGACGGCAGGCAAGACACAGGCTCAGCTAGCCTCTCTCCGTGCGGAGCAGCTAGGGGCCGGCACTGCCTTTAGCGCATACACGCAGCAGATTGCATCGGCTACGAGTCACACGCACGAGTTTTCCGCCGCCATGCTCAAGAACAAGGGCGTACAGCGGGAAATGCTCGTTCTCATGCACGAGCTTTCGCAGGGCAACTATAAGGCGTTCGGCGGCTCTATGCTCGTCATGGGTGGTCGCCCGATGACCTTAAAGCGATGCAGGCGCATATGCAGGCATTTGTAGATAAGCGCATGTCGCAGAACATGCGCGGCCAGGGCGGCTATGCGTCCCAAATTCGTTACGGCCAACTATAAGGGGAGATGAAGCGGGTACAGTAATCCTGTCAATCATTTAGGAAAACTACCTGAATATCCAACCTCGTTTAGTATGGAGCTTTGGCGCTAACCAACGGCGAGGTTGTATGGACCCTATCAAGGCGAATCCGGGCGACGTGAATTTGCTGGTATTTGATGCGCGGAAGTTGCGGGAGGCAGTCAAGGCGATTCAAGAGCAACCGAAGTTGACCCGGGGCGCTCTGCGGAATCTGGAGCACGAGCGGAACACGCTTATGGCGTGCTTCGATGAGGTGTCCGCGATGATGCAGCCCCTAGAGGAGTCTTATGTGCGTGCCCGCCGCAAACTCGGCCTCAAGAACTATGACCCGACAGAGGATAGGGCACTAGCTGAAGTTAACAAGGCTGGGACCGCCCGTCACACTGAGTTACTAAAGCGCGTCGAGCCACTACACGCGACGTGGAAGAAAGCTGTAGCCGCTCGGGAGGCGCGGACGTATTTGTCCGGTGTATTGGAGGAATGTTTGAAGCTTGCGGACTTGGTCGCCGCTTCATCCGCAATCGAGAAAGGAGAACTACCAAAAGCACGGCCGTTTATCACTAACCCCACGGAGGACGTATGACCGAAGCAGATGTATTGAACACTGCCATAAAGGCCGTAGAGATTTACGCCGGCCGCCATCCGCGCCCGCCGCACGTCACCATCACACAAGCGGCTGAAATGCTGGGAAGGAGTCGGAATACGGTAGCTACGATGCTGGCTCGCTATCGAATCCCGCTCAACGCATGCGGACAGATTCCGATAGAGAGCGTCGATAGGCTGCTGGCGTCAGCAAGCAGGGGCGCAGCGACTTAATCAAAAAATAAGGCCCGCACATGCGGGCCTAGAGGTAACGGGGCGATTTGATATTTACGCAAATTTAAAAGGCCCAAAGCGAACGTTTGGCGCGATAGGGAGAGTCTTGGTTAGCTCTCCCAGCGCCTCCGCCATGTTGCCAGCGCAATACCGAACAATTACAGTAATTACGCCGGCGCGCTTGGTTTGCCTCACGATACGAAAGCCGTAGTACACCAGCGTATCGAGCACGCGTTTACAGGCCGTCTTGGTACGATCCTTCAGCGTGAAATGCACCACATGTGCCGCATTCTCGGGTGAGACGGGCTGTGCGGGATCGATGCACGCCGCGAACCGAAGCACTTCATCCGGCAAACCGAGCAGCGTACTCGCTGGAATATTAAAGGAATGGTTTGCTGCGGGCGTCTGCTGTTTCAGTGTGACATACAGCGCGTTAATAGGGCGGAGAATTCCCGCATATTTTACAGTAGCTGCAACGCTCTTGATTTCTATCCTGCTGTTATTCATGGTCTATCTCTTAACGTATGGTCTGGACAGCGGACGCAAGTTTACGGCCGATGGTAAACCCAAGGCAAGATTTATTGAGGGATGCAAAACTAATGTCAATCGTTTTGTATATATGCTTGCGCGTAATACGTACCCTACGGATTAGGCATTCCGGGAACCTCAAAGCGCGCGATAGCGTCCACAAGCGGGCGGAGCGGGTAGAACTCGCCGCCGTATCCGCTAGATGCGGAGCCGTCGCTATGCCCCTGTAACGCGTCCGCAACCTCTCGGCTAATTCCGTGCATACGGCATACGTCTTTGAACAGGTGACGGAAGCTGTGAAACGTCATACGTTTGTCCGTTACTTTACATACACGACGGAGGTAGTCTCCGAACCACTTCCCCCAGGTTGGCGATACGCGCCCGTGCCGGTCGGGGACTAGATCGAATAGACGCCCTTGGTCTCGACGCGAGGCAACGTACTCAAGGAAGCCAAGCCGGAGAAGCTCCGCGTGCAACGGGATGCGGCGAACGCTCCCGGCGTTCTTCACTCGTTGACCCTCGGCCTCGTCATTTACGAACCGTATGCACCAATGTCCGGATTCCTCGAACACGTCGGATGGGGTGAGCTGGCATAGCTCCTCAATACGTGCGCCCGTGTATAGACCGAGCAGGGGTACCCAATAGGCGGCCTCTCCCGCGCCACGGACGGGGCGCAAACCATCTGTATAGACCGGGCTTGAGAAAATCGCCCCAATAGCCGCCTCATTGAACGACACGCGGGACTTGTCGGTACGCTTTACGACGACGGTCACACGCGGGATTGGAGCCGGAATGAGCATGCTATCGGCCGCATAGTTCATCAGCGTAAAGAACTGGCCTACGTACCTATTGACGCTTGACGTAGCGAGGCCGGATTCCAGCAGCTTCTCTTTGAACGAGACGACGTGCTGACGCGTGACGGACGGGAGAGGGATACGCCCGATGTGCTCGTAGAACCGACCTACAACGAGATTCATTTGCTCAACGGTCCCGCCGGTAGGCTGTCGCTCCTTGGTCCACCTCTCAACCAGCGCGGCCAGGGACAACGTAGCCGCCACGGGAGCGGCCGGCGGGGCGGGTGTGTGGGGTATTGAGGGGTGCGGCCCCGGAACCGCTCCGACGCGGCGCAATGCCTCAGCGTACGCGGCTACCTGTCGCTCGTGCACTTCGCGCCGGCGGGCCTCGCGGGCTAGCAGCCTGTCGTGTTCCTCGTACTGCTCCTCTAGCGGCTGCGCGAAAAGGTCGGCGGCCTCGTGCATATGGAGTTCTGCCTCGTCGGCCTCCCGCCGAGTAATCGTCACGTACTGCGGGTGCGGCGTAGGTGTTCGGGGTGGGGTGCCGAGTAGTGCGGCGCGGGCTGCGTCAAACTCCTGGTCAATCTGTACGCTCGCCTCCCGGACAATGCGGCGGGCTTCGGCTGGGTCGGACGTGCCAAGGGCGCGTACTATCTCACGCTTGGCAAGGTGTTCAACGAGGTCGGCGGGAACTTTACGGCGGACATAGTATCTAGAGCCCCGTCGCAGCAAATGATTGGTCATGGTGTCACCCTCGGTGGATGTAACACCGGCCACAACACCCCGTAAGTCCTTGTCCGACAAGGATTTCCCCGAAAATCAAAGGGTTAAGTGTAGCACGCCGGTTTATGGCAAACTGCGCGCGTGATCGGGCCGGCTGACGGCCCGATTGCGTCCGGCGACCGTTTTTTCGACCGCGCCCGGCCGGCGGGGCGCCGCCGGATGGCGGTCCGCCGCGGGCCGCCTCCCCGCCGTAACCAGCAGAAAGGATTCGCTTGAAACTTCCGTACGAATGGCAGATCGGCTGGCGCTACACGCGCGCCGGCAAACGCACGACCGGCAACGGCTTCATTTCCTTCATCGCCCTCGTTTCGATGCTCGGGATCGCGCTCGGCGTCGCGGCGCTGATCGTCGTGCTGTCGGTGATGAACGGCTTCCAGAAGGAAGTGCGCGACCGCATGCTGTCGGTGCTCGCGCACGTCGAGGTATTCTCGCCGACCGGCTCGATGCCCGACTGGCAACTGACCGCGCAGGAAGCGCGCCGCAATCCGCAGGTGATCGGCGCGGCGCCGTACGTCGACGCGCAGGCGCTGCTCACGCGCCAGGACGCGGTGAGCGGCGTGATGCTGCGCGGCGTCGAGCCGTCGCTCGAGCCGCAGGTGTCGGACATCGGCAAGGACATGAAGGCGGGCCAGTTGAGCGCGCTCGTACCCGGCCAGTTCGGCATCGTGCTGGGCGACGCGCTCGCCGGCAATCTCGGCGTGACGGTCGGCGACAAGGTCACGCTCGTCGCGCCCGAAGGCACGATCACGCCGGCCGGGATGATGCCGCGGCTCAAGCAGTTCACGGTTGTCGGCGTGTTCGAGTCGGGCCACTACGAATACGACAGCACGCTCGCGATGATCAACATCCGCGACGCGGAGGCGCTGTTCCGGATGACGGCGCCGACCGGCGTGCGGCTGAGGCTCACCGACATGCAGAAGGCGCCGCAGGTCGCGGTCGAGCTGTCGCATACGCTGTCGGGCAGCCTGTATATCCGCGACTGGACCCAGCAGAACAAGACGTGGTTCTCGGCCGTGCAGATCGAGAAGCGGATGATGTTCATCATCCTCACGCTGATCATCGCGGTGGCCGCATTCAACCTCGTGTCGTCGCTCGTGATGACCGTGACCAACAAGCAGGCCGACATCGCGATCCTGCGCACGCTCGGCGCGCAGCCGGGCTCGATCATGAAGATCTTCGTCGTGCAGGGCGTGACGATCGGCTTCGTCGGCACCGCGACGGGCGTCGCGCTCGGCTGCCTGATCGCGTGGAGCATTCCGTGGCTGATCCCGATGATCGAACATCTGTTCGGCGTGCAGTTCCTGCCGCCGTCGGTGTACTTCATCAGCGAGCTGCCGTCCGAGCTCGTCGCGAGCGACGTGATCAGGATCGGCCTCATCGCGTTCGCGCTGTCGGCCGTCGCGACGCTCTATCCGAGCTGGCGCGGCGCGAAGGTGAAGCCGGCGGAGGCGCTCCGCTATGAATGACCGCGCGACCGCATTCGCGGATTCACGACAACCCATCAGACAGGATTCGGCAGGTATGCAGGAATACGTGCTTCAGGCGCGCGGGATCACGAAGGCCTTCGTGCAGGGCGGCTTCAATGTGCAGGTGCTCAACAACACCGAGCTGACGGTGCGGCGCGGCGAGAAGCTCGCGGTCGTGGGTGCATCCGGTTCGGGCAAGAGCACGCTGCTGCACGTGCTGGGCGGCCTCGACGAGCCGAGCGCGGGCGAGGTGTCGCTGCTCGGCAAGCCGTTTACGCAGCTCGCCGAGCGCGAGCGCAACGAACTGCGCAATCGCGCGCTGGGCTTCGTCTACCAGTTCCATCACCTGCTGCCGGAATTCACCGCGCTCGACAACGTCGCGATGCCGCTGCGCATCCGCCGGATGACCACCGAGGACGCGCGCGAGCAGGCACAGGCGATGCTCGAGCGGGTCGGTCTCGGCCCGCGTGCGAAACACCGGCCGGGCGAGCTGTCGGGCGGCGAACGCCAGCGCGTCGCGATCGCGCGCGCACTGGTGACGAAGCCGGCGTGCGTACTCGCCGACGAACCGACCGGGAACCTCGATGGCGGGACGGCCGATACGGTGTTCAACCTGATGCTCGAATTGTCCGAGACGCTCGAAACGAGCTTCGTGATCGTCACGCACGATCCCGAGCTCGCTGCGCGCTGCGACCGCATCATGCGCCTGCGCGACGGCGTGCTGTACGAGGAGCCGGCGCTGCCGGTGTAAACGAACGTCCGCGTCGGGCTGCCGGTTGGTTCCGGCGCGGCAACCCGGGCGCAGGAAAGCCGACATGTGGATCGATACGCATTGCCATCTCGATGCCGCCGAATTCGACGCCGACCGCGACGCGGTCGCGCAGGCGGCGCGCGCGGCCGGCGTGTCGCGCATCGTGATCCCGAGCGTCGGGCGCGACAATTTCACGACGGTGCGCGAGTTGGCGCAGCGCACGCCGGGCGCGGTTTATGCACTCGGTATTCATCCGATGTTCACGCCGCATGCGCGCGACGCGGATCTTGACCGGCTGCGCATGGAGATCGAGGCGAGCATCGACGATCCGCGCTTCGTCGCGATCGGCGAAATCGGCCTGGACTACTTCGTGCCGGGGCTCGACGAAGGCCGGCAGCAATTCTTCTATCAGGGGCAGCTCGAGCTCGCACGCGAATTCGACTTGCCGGTGCTGTGCCACGTGCGCAAGTCGCAGGATCGCGTGCTCGCCGGGCTGCGCCGCTTCGGCGTGCGGCGCGGCATCGCGCATGCGTTCAACGGCAGTTTCCAGCAGGCCGATGCGTATCTCGCGCAAGGGCTGCATCTCGGCTTCGGCGGCAACGTGACCTTCGCACGCGCGTTGCAGATTCGCCGGCTCGCGACGCAATTGCCGGTCGAATCGATCGTCGTCGAGACGGACGCGCCCGACATCGCGCCCGAATGGGCGTACAAATCCCGCAACGCGCCCGACCAGGTGCCGCGCATCGGCGAAGTGCTTGCCGAACTGCGCGGGATCGACGCGCACGCACTGTCCCTATCCACAACGGCTAACGCGCTCGCCGCGTTGCCGCGCCTCACGCTTTCGTCCGCATAATCGTTGCCGGCAGGCGCCGGATTTGCAACGACGGCGCGGAATGGACGAGGAGGCGCGATGCGCGTGTGGTGGATCGCGTTCGCGCTCGGCGTCGTCGTGCTGCAGCGGCAGGCGGCGTTGCCGGGCGCGGGCGCCTGGGTGGCCGGCGCGGCCGTGCTCGTCGTCGTATGCGGCACGTCGTTCGCATGGTGTGCGCGACGCCGTCGGACACGCGCGACCAGCGCGCTGCGCTGGATGCTCTGCGCGAGCGCGGCGTGTGCGATCGGCTTCGGCTATGCAGCCGCACGCGCCGAGTGGCGGCTGCGCGATAGCCTTCCCGTCGAGCGGGAAGGGCGCGATATCGTCGTCACGGGCGTCATCCGCGGGTTGCCGGTGATCGACGACACGGGCGCGCGGCTGCTGTTCGCGGTCGAATCGAACGATGCGGGGCTACCCCGTTTCCCGCCGCTGATCCGGTTGTCGTGGGGCCCGCCGGCGGCACGCGATGCGATGCCAGCGTTGCGCGCCGCGCAGCGCTGGCGCCTGGTCGTGCGATTGAAGCGTCCGCATGCCGAGGCCAATCCCGGCGTGCGCGACAGCGAAGCGGCATGGCTGGCCGCCGGCATTCGTGCGATCGGCTACGTCGTGGCGCCGCAGCGCTCGGCGTTGCTCGATGCACGCGCGTCGGGGTGGCACGCATCGATCGATCGGCTGCGCGACGCGCTGCGTACCCGTATCGGCGCAGTGCTGGGCAGCGATGCGCGTCATCGCGGCATCGTTACCGCGCTCGCGGTCGGAGATCAATCGGGCATCGGCGGCGACGACTGGCACGTGCTGCGCAGTACGGGCACGAGCCATCTGGTCGCAAGATCGTGGTGATCAACACACGTGTGACTGGTACAATCCAGCGACCTCGCTACACCTGATGGATCGACCTTGCCGACAGCGTATTCCTACATCCGGTTCTCCACTCCCGAACAGAAAAAGGGGGACTCACTGCGCCGCCAGAAAGAACTGTCCGAGCGGTACGCGCACGATCACGGATTAACGCTCGACACGTCGCTGCACCTTCACGACCTTGGCGTGTCGGCGTTTGACGGGTCCAACATCACTCGCGGCGCGCTCGGTGGCTTCCTGGCAGCAGTCGATGAGGGGCGGGTCGTTCCCGGTTCATACCTGCTTGTCGAATCGCTCGACCGTCTGTCTCGGGATCGCGTGATGGAAGCATTGAACCTGTTCCTGTCGATTGTGAACCGGGGAATCACCATCGTGACCCTCTCGGATGGCAGGGTGTACAACGCGGCTACCGACAATACCGCCGACCTCATCGTGTCGATCACGATCATGTCGCGTGCACACGAAGAATCGCTGACGAAAAGTAAGCGCCTGAAGGCTGCATGGACGAACAAACGCTCTCGGCTTCATGAGAAGAAGTTGACCGCGCGATGCCCGCTGTGGATGCGTCTAAGCGATGACAGAAGTCAGTTCGAATTCGTTCCGGAGCGCGTCTCGGTGGTCCGAGAGGTCATTTCTCTCGCTAAGAACGGCATGGGGCAAACGATCATCGCCAAGACGCTGAATTCTCGGTCGGTGCCAAGCTTCTCCGGAAATCCGAAGGGGTGGCATCCGAGCTACATTCAGAAGATATTGACCTCTCCGGCCCTCTATGGCGAGTATCAACCGGGCATATTTGAAGGTGGTCGAGCGATCCCACATGGCGAACCAGTTGCCGACTACTATCCCGCTCTCATCTCGAAAGAGGAGTTCTATTCCCTGCAAGCCTACCGGTCGCAGAATGCGGTCGGCGGCGGCAAGGCCAGAAAGGGCGAGACGATACCCAACCTGCTAAGTGGCCTGCTTCGATGCGGGTATTGCGGCAGCCCGATGGTTATCGCGGGCGCAGCGGCAAGACGGATTCGAAGTGCAGACGGCAAGGAAATGCAGCGTCCTCCGAAGAAGGTGTTGGTCTGCGACGGTGGGCGACGCGGCTTGGGATGCTATGCAGTTCAGTGGGCGCACAGGGACTTCGAGACGAGTTTCCTGTCCTTTTGCCGTGGGATTGAATTCGAGAAGGTGTTGGCCGATGTGCGATCCGGGCACAACGAAAGTCGCGAACTGACGCTTGATGAAAAAATACGCAGCACTCAAGCCGAAATTTTGGCGAAGGACGCTCGCATCAAAAACCTGATGGTCGCAATCGAAGAAGGCAACGCCCCCGCCTCGTTAGTTGAGAGGATTCGCCTGCTGGAAGAGGAAGTGAGTGATTTGCGGCGCACTGAGACGGAGCTTGCGACTGAACTGAACCTGCATCGTGCCGCACACCAAGAACTGACATCGACAGCGAAGACCGCACGGTCGATGATCGACACAATGAAGTCAATAGCAAGCGATGAACTGTTCCGTGTCCGGGCGGCGCTCGCGGCCCAGTTCAGAAGGACCATTGCAACGGTTACGCTGTACCCCGCCGGACGACTGTTCACGCACGAACAGGTGGAACGACAGCGAGCGTCACTGATCGATGCCGGTTTGGTCGCGGATCAGGTGGATCGATACGTGGCCGAAACGTATCCCATTGAACCGAGAAGACAGGGACGCGGGAATCGTGGTCGGTACGCATCTAGGAAGGACATTGGCAGATTCTTCGCCATCGAAACAGTCAACGGCGGGTTCCGCGTTGTCTATCCTGATTTCGATGACCCTGCCACCGCTCGAATCGTGGCCGGTCTTGATGAGACACCGGTGTTTGCGGTCGATCCTGAAGGGCAGCCTTCACTGGCGACGCCCTGATTGTCGATTACCAAGTCTGCCGCGTCCCCGTACGCGCCGCGCCACGGGAACTGCGGTCAGAACGGAATGCTGTCATCCATCGCTTCGAAGCCAGACTTCTTCGCGCTTGACGAATGAAACGTGAACTTGTCTTCGTTTGCTTCAATCCACTGCCAACCCATCTCGGTTACTTGGACGCCGGGATATGGATCGCCATTCTGTTCGTCTTGTAGTTCCACCGCTTCGATGAACTTCTTCGCCTTCAATCTGCGCAGACCGAGATTGAATCCCAGATTGTTCAATCCTGCCCGTTCACAGTCATTTTTCACACCAAAAAGAGATGTAGCGTAGCTGTCCATAGCGACGCTGCTGGCTGTCACCGCGAGAACGTTCAGTTCTTGCGATGAAAGACCGTCAACGCTGGCTACGCTTGCCTGTTCTGCCATCTCTTCCAGCACTTCCCCCTGTTCAAGCATGGCCTTCAACTTTTCGGTCAATCTGTCCGTGAACGTCTGAAAGTCTCTTGGGGATTCGGTCTTGTATGTAACGATGGCCCGGTGCTGGATGTCGAACGGGAATCGTTTCCCGGCCTTTTGCCGTTCATCCGAACAGGCCATGACGACTGGCCGTCCGGCTGCATATGCGAACCCAAGTTCATACCAGACGTTCGGGTTATCGTCCGTGATGTCCGCAAGGCACACCGCCGCCCGCTTAATGTTCTTCTCGATTGCTTCAACTAGCACGGTCGCCGAAGAGTCCTGATCGACCCGATAGGCCGTCATCCCCGCCGCTTCAATAGCTGGCTTGTACAGATCGTCGTATCGCTTGTTGTAGGTGTCGGTGAAAGGCTGAATTACGAAGCAAATCGGCATGGGACGCTCTCACTTTACGCAAAGGAACTGACGCAAGATTTTACTCCCGGCCAGTCCGCAATCGTCAGCCGCTCCCCATCAATGCAGCAATTCTCCACTGGTCGGCCCTGATCCTGCGTCGGCCACGGCGTGCACCGTTGTCGGCGCACCGAAATCGATCAATCCGTCGCCGTTGTACGTCTCGACTACGAATTCCAACAGCGACGCGAACCTGTTCACGATGGACATGAAGTTTCCAACGATGAGTCCTCCGCCACCAAACGGCAAGACGTAGGAGACAGCAAGGTCCCCGTCGAAGTCGATGGTGAAGACCGGTAGGAACACATCTTCGTTTAGCCGCCGCGCCAGTTCATGTTTCTGTTCGATGGGCGCTTGCCGGTTCACTATTGTTCATCTGATCCACCGTGGACATGTCACTGTACCGGACCCGCGTCCAACACCGGGCCACGAAAGAGAAAAACCGCCGTCAGGCTTTCACCATAGGGCGGTTCTCCGTTGATGCCGAGATTCAGCATCAGCTAATCGCATCTCAGTACCGCTACATTGCGGACAGCCTCTGGATTCGGACTTGGGTCACATTCAGCAGGCACGCCGCGTCATCGCATGCGTTGCGCTCCTTCAACCACTGACGCTGATCATCTTTCAGGCCAACTGGATCGTTCGTTTTCGCGTGCGCGGCGGAATAAGCAGCGTTCAGCCGACGATCCGCGTCGGCTGTTTCAGGCGTCGAACAGATCAGCTTCTCGATCTTTGACACAGCTTTCCCGCAGTCGAAGCTAGCCTGAACCCCCGGGGTGGCAGATGGGGAGTTTCCGGCAATTTCAACGCCAGACGCTGCATTCGCTCCGCCTGTGTCAGCACTCTCAGGAGTTGACGCACCGGCCCGTTGATTGTCGGCCGTCTCTACGGTCGATTGAACTCGCGTCGCCGTATTAGCCGCATCTGCACCCTCGCCAGTAGAGGAGGCAGTTGCCACCGGGGATGCAACCGATGCCCCATGTCCGGTTGCTGCCTCCGTGATGGTAGCCACCGCCAACTCTGCGTCAGCATGATGCACTGAACCACCGTCGATTCGATGAATGCCGTAAAGAATCGCCGCCAAGAGGCAGGCAGTACCGACAAACGCCACGGCAGCCATGAACAACGGCGGCCCCACTTCAAGCTTCATCTCTTGCGCGTATAGATCGGTCATGCTGGACGCGATGATCATGTCAGGCTTCATGTCATGTCGAACGGCGGCCCCAAAGGCGAATGCACGCATGCCGACCCACGGAAACGCGAGCGCAAATGCAAGGCTGACAACCCCGTATTTCAGCCCCAGTAGCCCGACCGCAAAGAAGGCCACGACGCAGAAAATCGCTGCCCCGATAAGTCCGATGATCCACCCAATTACCTTTGCATCTCTTTTGTCGCGCGCCTCAGCCTTCTGTGCCGCTTCGGCTACCCGCGCATTTGCCAAGGCGGCGGCGAAGTCCGCCCCGCAGTGCTTACACCGGATAGCCTCGTCTTGTATGGGTTCGTAGCAGTATGGACATTTCTTCATATAGGTCTTCCTCTTCTGTGCCTGGATGTGGGTAGGTCGTTGTCAGCGCCACTGGTACCCGGTTCGGCCAAATACTACCAAATCGGTAGCATTTGGGACGAGCCAAACCACGACGATCTTTGTCTTCAGCAACCTGAAGGCAAGCATGTCGGTATTCGCTCAACGGCTCAGAGCGGCACGCTTACGAACCGGACTTTCTCAGGAACGTCTCGGCATCGAAGCCGGACTTGATCCAATGTCGGCCAGCGCACGCATGAACCGCTACGAACTAGGTAAGCGCGTGCCGGATGCACCACTGGTCGAACGGATCGCCGCTGTCCTAGATGTGCCCGTCGCCTACCTTCATTCGGTCAATGATGACGAAGCTGAACTGCTTCTGAAATTCCATCGCCTGAACAAGAAGCAACGCTCCAAGGTCGTTGCCTTCATTGACGAAGTATCTGATTAGTCTGTCAGTTTCTGGCCGCGCGACTTCCGACGTTCAGACCAGTCGGCCAGTGCGTACGGAACCCCATCCGGCCCGATGCCCGTGAAGTCCGTCTGCGTCGATGCCATTGATTCCCGGACACGCATGATGGTCTGACGGCTAGTCTTCATCTCTCGGGCAATCTGCGCCACAGGCACGCCTGCATTCAGTTGGTCCATGACAGTCGCACGCTGCGATTCAGTCAGTGCAGACGGACGCCCAAACGTCTTTCCCTCAGCCTTGGCCCGACGAAGACCTGCCTGAGTTCGTTCGATGAGAAGATCGCGTTCGAATTCGGCCACGGCATTGATGACCTGCATTGTCATGCGACCTGCCGGACTGGTCAGGTCTACGCCGCCGAGGGCAAGACAGTGGACGCGAACACCAACAGACGCCAATCGTTCGACCGTCGCTCGTACGTCCATCGCGTTACGTCCCAACCGGTCCAGTTTTGTGACGATCAGCACATCGTCTTCTTCCAGTCGATCCAGCAGCTTTGCGAAGCCCTTCCGCTCAAGTGCTGGTACTGACCCAGAAACCGTTTCACAAATGACGCGTTGCTTCGTTACTGCAAACCCGGCCGCTTCGATTTCTTGTACTTGATTGTCTGTGGTCTGGTCGGTTGTCGATACCCGGCAGTAAGCAAAGATTCGTGTCATTGGCACCTTGATGTGTCCGTAATGGGAGTACGAATCATACAGGCTGTACGAAACAGAAACAAGCTATTTTTTGGACATCTGAAATCTGGATGTACCAAAACACTCGATTTCGGACGCCTCGCGCTAGTAGGTGTGGTTTTCATTAACCTTGCGTATCATATTTTCTTCGCTACAAGACCCATTCACACACGCACGGATACACTCGATGGACGCGACCACAGTAAGAGCGGACGAAGACCCCGATCACACCGAACCCTTTCATTTCCGCATCACCGCCTTAAATTTCAATGACGAAACAAGGTTAGAAATTGGGGAAGATGATTTGGTGGTAATTGTCGGGGGCAACAATACTGGCAAAAGCCGTACGCTGAAGGATATACAAGCGCATTTTTCGACAGATATGTACGGGATTGGCACGTATGAAGGGCTTGTCGTACGCACAGTTGAAAGTTCTTATACAGCCGACCTTCAAGCAGTCGAATCCTGGCTGTTGTCTGAAGACGCAATTACCGACGCCCCCGGCGCATCTCCGCAACTGCCGCACCGAGGCTCACGACATCCCCGTCAGACGGCACTCAGTTGGTTTGCCAGCAATGAACCGTGGCGAAAGAAAATTCTAGGTGCACATTGCATCGAACTGTTAGATACAGAGACGCGGCTCACCATTGCTAATCCCGCCCCCGCGATTAGCTTTTCTCGGGGTGATGCAATCTCAAACCCTATCCAGCAACTGTACAGGGATGATAATCTCGAAACAGAGATTTCCAATTTCTTTCACGAAGCATTCAATTTGGATGTCGTCGTAAATCGCGGAGACGGCGGAATAATTCCACTCCACTGCGGAGATCGGCCTATTCCAATTGAAGGCGAAGATCGTGTATCTAAGGCTTATCTTGAAAGACTCATCAAACTTCCGTTAGCGCATGAACAGGGCGACGGGATGCGTAGCTTTTTGGGTTGCTTGCTACGTGTCTTTGTTTGGAAGCCATTCGTGACACTGCTGGATGAGCCTGAAGCATTTTTGCACCCACCGCAGGCCCGCTACCTCGGTGCCTTACTGGCGAACAAGAAGCCAAAAGGACGCCAAGTGATCGTATCCACGCACAGCGGCGACTTTCTTCGAGGCATTCTTGACGCAAACGCACAGAACGTAAAAATTGTGCGCTTGACGCGGAACGAGGGCACAAACCACCCAATTGAACTCAACAGCGCAGCATTGAACACGCTTTGGGAAGACCCGCTACTGAGGCATTCAAACCTCCTTGACGGGGTATTTCACGACGGGGTTGTGTTGTGCGAAGCCGATACTGACTGTCAGTTCTACTCCGCCGTACTGGAAGCAATAGTGCGAACGCAGCCTAGAATTCGGCGACCACATTTGCTATTCGCACATGTTGGCGGCAAAGATCGCTTTCGATCAATTGTACCGGCACTCCGCAGCCTCGGAGTACCGATTCGCGTTGTCGCAGACTTTGACATTCTCTCATCGGAACACCCACTACGCAGCATCGTTACCGGATTGGGTGGGAATTGGGAAGAAATATCGAAAAATTTCAATATCCTTCACTCTGCAATGAAGGCTCAGAAAAAGGAACTTTCCAAAGAGGATGTGGAAAGGGAAATCGCTGATATCTTGGCAAAATCAGGTAATGTGATAACCGAATCTGACGCGGAAAAGATAAGAAATGTCGTAAAGCGAGGCTCCCCTTGGGCGCTTGCAAAGCTTTCAGGAAAATCCTTCGTTCCAGCCGGAGACGCAACAAAGGCATATCAGCTGATACATGCTTATTTGCTACAGATTGGAATTCGCATCGTTGAAGTGGGGGAGATGGAATGCTTCTGTAAATCTGTCGGCGGGCACGGGACGAAGTGGGTCAACGAAGTTATGAAGAGGGATCTAGCCACGGATTCCGAATTGCGAGATGCGCGCGAGTTTGTTGCGAGTATCTGGGAGCTTGCTTGATGCATTCTGTGCATATTGCCGGCCGGTGATGCTATATCAATGCTCCCCCTGAAAGGATGAAATCCTCACTCAGCGTAGCACTGAGTGAGGATTGGGCTGACTATCCCATTAAAGCCCCGCTGTTGGGGCTTCGTCGGTTTCCGGCAGGATGGGCGGGAACACTTATGTTCAATGGTCGCTGGGTGCAACTTTGAACGGATAGGTCAAAAAATGAAGACCAATCATGACGGAGGAGTGATTTTTTCTGATGCTACTACTCCGTCTGAGCGGTTTCACCAATCCAATCAGGGGTTATTGTTCATGGGCCACTAGATTTCAAGGCGCATCAATCTCTAATCTTATAGACGTGACTATGACTCATGGTGTCCAACCATGATCCTAGCCCCATTCGGGAAATTCCATCATATAGGTCATCATCTACGCTGCACGAAAGGGTTTCAGGTTCGCCGGGACGTAGATGGTGTTAGGTAGCTATTCGACACGTCAATCTTATCAACCCCAAATTTCAGATCGTTTCCTTCGTGCCGAACTACATAATATATATATTCTGCGATTCCATTGATCGCCCGACGCGAGTACGTCAATGCTTCGCGCTCGCAGAAAGTGCCATTTGTGTGCTTGCGCACGTTGTTGGCCCAAGCGATGTGCAATCGCTGCTGAAATCTATCGTCGTCACCAATGCCGTCGACAAGGCAATGGGCGTGAAATGGCACACCAAGAGTTCGATCCCCACCAAGGGCAATCACCCGGCGCAGTTTTGTCGCGCCAGTTTCCTTGTTTAGTCTTGCAAGTCCGCCTTTGAGGAAGGTCTGGTCTAGCTCACGCATAGTGTGCATGATCGGCGCTGACCACATCTCTCTGCGCGTCCATTTCGGGTATTCGAGTGTTACGATTCGCCAACCTTGTACGGGCTGTGCTTCAATCCACTCCACCCATTGATCCGTCGCTCCGGGGTGAGGCACTTCGACTGAGGTTTTCATATTTCTAAGTAACATTGACACTCAGTCTATTTAGACAAAAAAATATTTTATCCAACCTCACATTATACCACAAATCCGCAGCTTTTTGTGAAAAAGTTGCCGGTCAATCAATGGCGGCGACTTTACTGCCGCCCCTGCTTTGATCCACTTGGTCTCAACCGCCAGTTCGCTGGCCTGCGAAGTGTCATAGGTGTGACTGCTGCTTCAGTCCGACCCATTGTCACTCAAATTGCCGGGACTGCCGCCAACAACGAGGCAATGGTAGGCGACCATTGCACATCAGTCATATAGCCAGTGCGTTTGGCTCGTCGTTCGATCCACTCAACTGGTCGAGAGTCGGCCCCACCTGCTGAACATCGAGACACGTGCTGGACGACCGCTTCCAGAGCGACTGTCAGGGGCCGCTGGAACCAAATCGGTCACCCCGGATGCTTGAAATTTCCGGCCACCTATACCGGGGTATGGGTGAGTGCAATGTTGTGTGTTCTTCGCCACGTTATTGCGATCTCGGGCCTGCATGTCGGGCTCGTCGGCGCGATCGCGGGCGGGATCGTGTCGATGGTCTGGCGTCGCTTGCGCTGGCGGGGGCGAGCCGCGGCGCTCATGATGCCCGCACCCTGCGTGGCGTCTGTCGCGGCGCTGACGGCCGCCGCGGGCTACGCGGCGCTCGCCGGTTTCAACGTGCCGGCGCAGCGCGCGTGGTGGATGATCGCGGCCGCTGCGGCTGCGTTTCTCGCCGGGCGCAGCGTGCCGACCTCCGCGATGCTGTGCGCGGCGCTCGGCGGCGTGCTGCTTGCCGATCCATGGGCCGTGCTGTCGGCCGGATTCTGGCTGTCGTTCGGTGCGGTCGCAGTGATCCTGATGGCTTTGGCGGGTTGGCGTGCGGGGCGCGAATTCGACGGCGGCGATGGCGATGACGGCATGATCGATGGCGCTGCAACGACCGGTCGCCGGGGCCGGCTGAGGGCATGGGGCGCGCGCGCCATGCGCCGTATCGCCGAGGCAACGCGCGTGCAGTACGCGGTGACGATCGGCCTCGCGCCGCTGACGGCCGCGTGGTTCGCGCAGATGTCGGTCTCGGGCCCTGTCGGCAATGCGTTTGCGATTCCGTGGGTCAGCTCGGTCGTGACACCGATCGTGCTGGCCGGTCTCGGGCTGCCCGCACCGCTCGACGCGTATGCGTTCCGGCTCGCGCACGCGGCGCTCGAACCGATGATGGCGCTGCTCGGGCGCCTCGCCGACTGGCCGGCAGGCGTGTTTTGGCTGCGCATGCCCGACTGGCCGGTGCTGGCGGTTGCATGCGTGGGCGTGGCCTGGGCGCTGATGCCGCGCGGCTGGCCGCTGCGCTGGGCGGCGCCGCTCACCTGGCTGCCCCTCGTTGCACCGGCACCCGATGTGCCGCCGCAGGGCGGCTTCCGGCTGACCGTGTTCGATGTCGGGCAGGGCGCGTCGGTGCTGGTCGAGACCGCGCGCCGGGTCCTGCTGTTCGATGCGGGGCCGGGGGCGGAGTCGACCCATGCCGGCACGCGGATCGTCGCGCCGGCGCTGCGGGCGCGCGCGATCCGCACGATCGATTCGCTCGTGCTCAGCCATGCGGACGCCGATCACACGGGCGGCGCGGCGGCCGTTTATGCGGCAACCGAGGTCCGTCAGGTGCTCGCCGGCATTGCATTGCAACACCGGCTGTGGCGCGATGCGGAAGCGGCCGGCGTGACCGATCGTCTGCGTTGCGCGGCCGGGCAGCGCTGGATATGGGACGGTGTCGTCTTCACGATGCTCTGGCCGCCGGGCGAGGTGCGATCGGGCAGGTCGAACGGACAGTCGTGCGTGCTGCGCGTCGACGCGGGCGGCACGTCCGCGCTGCTGACGGGCGACATCGAGGCGAGCGCCGAACGCCGGCTCGTGGCCGACGCGCGCGACGCGCTGGCCGCGCAGATCCTCGTCGTTGCGCACCACGGCAGCCGTACGTCGTCGGTCGAGCCTTTCCTCGATTCGGTCGGGCCGCGCGTCGCGGTATTTCCTGTAGGCTATCGCAATCGCTTCGGGCATCCGCACCGGACGGTCCTGGCGCGCTACGAAGCGCGCGGGATCCCGCTGCCGCGTACCGATCGCGACGGGGCCGTACGGTTCGACGTCGCGCCCGATGGCGGCAGCTTCGTGTTCGAGCGTTATCGCGATGCGCAGCGGCGGTACTGGATGGATCGGTGACGGCTCACGCAGGGAAGAACGTGGTGCCGCGCGGCGAAGCACAGCTGAGGCCGGATGCGAGGCACGGGATCGGGGCACGTGCCGAAGCCCCCGCTCCGGTCGGCCGCGAAGCATTGGACGGAAGCAAGTGCTGAAGCACTCACTCCCGTCGACAAAGGAGACATCGGCTTTTGAAGGACATCCTCCATTTCTCGCATGCGAACGGTTTTCCGGCATCGACGTACCGGACGATCTTCGCGGAACTGGCCGACGACTACGAACTGCGCTACATCGAGCGCATCGGTCACGATCGCCGCTACCCGGTGACGCGCGACTGGCCGCATCTCGTCGAGCAACTGCTCGACGACATCGGCAGCCGCTACGAGCGTCCGGTGTGGCTCGTCGGCCATTCGCTCGGCGGTTACCTGTCGCTGATGGCCGCGCTGAAAAAGCCGCAATGGGTGCGCGGCGTGGTGATGATCGATTCCCCGATCATCGCGGGCTGGCGCTCCGGCGCGCTGCGTGCGAGCCAGTGGGCGGGGCTCGACGAGCGGCTGTCGCCGGCCGCGGCGACCCGCAACCGGCGCACGCGCTGGGTCAGCCGCGATGAAGTGTGGCGGCACTTTCACGACAAGCCGGCGTTCGCCCGCTGGGACGAACGGATGCTGTCCGACTACATCGATCACGGCATTCCGCAGGCGGGCGCCGACGGCGAACGCGCGCTCGCCTTCGACCGGCAGATCGAATACCTGATCTACCGGACGTTGCCGCACACGCTCGGCCCGCGGCTCGCGCACGGCTCGCCGGTGCCGCTCGGCTTTCTTGCCGGGACGCGCTCGCGCGAAGTGCGCCAGGTCGGACTCGATGCGACGCGCCGCGCGGCACGCGGGCGCATCGAATGGCTCGAGGGCAGCCACCTGTTCCCGATGGAGCGGCCGATCGAGACGGCCCGCGCATTGCAGCGGATGCTGAATTCGCTGAAAGCGGAAGAGGGCGGCCTGCCGCGCGACAGCATGGCGCTCGCGAAGAGCGCCTGACGCATCGGCCGGCGCACCGGGCTCGCGGGTGCGGTTGCACCGACCGGCCGGCCGGTTCGCCCGGCCGCGCACGGCCGGTGCGGCGCCGCGCGAAGGGGCGGGATCATCGCGTCAATTGCTGAGAGAAGGGCGGGCTTTACGGTATAATCCGTTTTTCCCGCGAGCATCCAGCGATGACCAAATATGTTTTCGTCACCGGCGGCGTAGTTTCTTCCCTCGGCAAGGGTATTGCCGCCGCCTCTCTCGCCGCGATCCTCGAATCGCGCGGTCTGAAAGTCACCCTCCTCAAACTCGATCCCTACATCAACGTCGACCCCGGCACGATGAGTCCGTTTCAGCACGGCGAAGTGTTCGTGACGGAAGATGGGGCGGAGACTGACCTCGACCTCGGCCACTACGAGCGCTTCATCAGCACGAAGATGCGCAAGGCCAACAACTTCACGACCGGCCAGATCTACGAATCGGTGATCCGCAAGGAGCGCCGCGGCGACTATCTCGGCAAGACCGTGCAGGTGATTCCGCACATCACGAACGAAATCCAGGCGTTCATCGAGCGCGGGGCGGCATCGGCCACCTGCGGCGAACCGGACGTCGCGATCGTCGAGATCGGCGGCACGGTCGGCGACATCGAGTCGCTGCCGTTCCTCGAAGCCGCCCGCCAGATGAGCCTGCGCCTCGGCCGCAACAGCGCGTGCTTCGTGCACCTGACGCTCGTGCCGTACGTCGCGACGGCCGGCGAACTGAAGACGAAACCGACCCAGCACAGCGTGCAGAAGCTGCGCGAGATCGGCATCCTGCCGCACGTGCTGCTGTGCCGCGCGGACCGCCGCATCCCCGACGACGAATCGAAGAAGATCTCGATGTTCTCGAACGTGCCCGAAGACGCCGTGATCTCGGTGTGGGACGCCGACAGCATCTACAAGATCCCGCAGATGCTGCACGATCAGGGCCTCGACCGGATCATCTGCGACGAACTGAAGCTGTCGCCGAAGGACGCCGACCTGAGCATGTGGGCGGAACTCGTCGAGAAGCTCGAGAACCCGAAGCACGAAGTGACGATCGGCATGGTCGGCAAGTACGTCGATCTGACCGAGTCGTACAAGTCGCTGATCGAAGCGCTGCGTCACGCGTCGCTGCACACGGCGACCAAGGTCAACATCGAGTACATCGACTCGGAAGAGATCGAGGCGAACGGTGTCGACAGCCTGAAGCATCTCGACGCCGTGCTGGTGCCGGGCGGTTTCGGCCGTCGCGGCACGGAAGGCAAGATCGCCGCGATCCGCTATGCGCGTGAAGCGAAGGTGCCGTACCTCGGCATCTGTCTCGGCATGCAGCTCGCGGTGATCGAATTCGCACGCGACGTCGTCGGCCTGAAGCAGGCGAACAGCACGGAATTCGATCCGGAAACGCCGGAACGCGTGGTCGCGCTGATCACCGAGTGGTACGACCGCGACGGCAAGGTCGAGACGCGCACCGAGGAATCCGATCTCGGTGGCACGATGCGCCTCGGCTCGCAACGCTGCCCGATCAAGCCGGGCACGATGGCCGAAGAGATCTATGGCAAGGACGTGAACGAGCGCCATCGCCACCGTTATGAAGTCAATAACCGCTTCGTGCCCCAGCTCGAAGCCGGCGGCCTTATCATCAGCGCCCGTACCCCGAGCGAGGACCTGCCGGAAATGATGGAACTGCCGCGTTCGGTGCATCCATGGTTCGTCGGCGTCCAGTTCCACCCGGAATTCACGTCCACGCCGCGTGATGGCCATCCTCTGTTCAAGTCGTTCGTCGAAGCTGCGCTTGCCAACAAGCAGGCGCGCGGAGTGAAAGCATGAAGCTGTGCGATTTCGAGGTCGGTCTCGACCAGCCTTTCTTCCTGATCGCGGGTACCTGCGTCGTCGAATCTGAGCAAATGACGATCGACACGGCCGGCCGCCTGAAGGAAATCTGCGAGAAGCTGAACGTTCCGTTCATCTACAAGTCGTCTTACGACAAGGCGAATCGCAGCTCGGGCAAGTCGTTTCGCGGCCTCGGAATGGACGAGGGTCTGCGGATCCTCGGCGAGGTGAAGCGCCAGCTCGGCCTGCCGGTGCTGACCGACGTGCACTCGATCGACGAGATCGAGCAGGTCGCGTCGGTCGTCGACGTGCTGCAGACGCCCGCGTTCCTGTGCCGCCAGACCGACTTCATCCATGCGTGCGCGCGCTCGGGCAAGCCCGTCAACATCAAGAAGGGCCAGTTCCTCGCGCCGCACGACATGAAGAACGTGATCGACAAGGCGCGCGACGCAGCGCGTGACGCCGGTCTGTCGGAAGACCGCTTCATGGCGTGCGAGCGCGGCGTTTCGTTCGGCTACAACAACCTCGTGTCCGACATGCGTTCGCTCGCGATCATGCGCGAGACGAGCGCGCCGGTCGTGTTCGATGCGACCCATTCGGTGCAGTTGCCGGGCGGGCAGGGCACGAGCTCGGGTGGCCAGCGCGAATTCGTGCCGGTGCTCGCACGTGCTGCGGTCGCGACGGGCGTCGCGGGCCTGTTCATGGAGACGCACCCGAATCCGGCCGAAGCGAAGTCGGACGGCCCAAACGCGGTACCGCTGAACCGGATGAGCGCGTTGCTGGAGACCCTCGTCACGCTCGACCAGGCGGTGAAGCGCAATCCGTTCCTGGAAAACGATTTCAACTAAAGATCGAATGAACCTTGCGGCGGCTTCGCACGTCTGTAGCGAAAGCGCTTCCTGTGTGCGCGCCGTCGCAGTTTGAAGAATCCATCGTCATTCTCAGAGGAAACCCATGAGTGCAATCGTAGATATCATCGGCCGCGAGATTCTGGATTCGCGCGGCAACCCCACCGTCGAATGCGACGTGCTGCTCGAATCGGGCACGATGGGCCGCGCGGCGGTCCCGTCGGGTGCGTCCACAGGCTCGCGTGAAGCCATCGAACTGCGCGACGGCGAAGCCGGCCGGTACAACGGCAAGGGTGTGCTGAAGGCAGTCGAGCACATCAACACCGAAATCTCCGAAGCCATCATGGGCCTCGACGCGTCGGAACAGGCGTTCCTCGACAAGACGCTGCTCGAGCTGGACGGCACCGACAACAAGTCGCGTCTCGGCGCGAACGCGATGCTGGCCGTGTCGATGGCCGTCGCGAAGGCTGCTGCCGAAGAGGCAGGCCTGCCGCTGTACCGCTACTTCGGCGGTTCGGGTGCGATGCAACTGCCGGTGCCGATGATGAACATCGTCAACGGCGGCGCGCACGCGAACAACAGCCTCGACATCCAGGAATTCATGATCGTTCCGGTCAGCCAGCCGACGTTCCGTGAAGCACTGCGTTGCGGCGCGGAAGTGTTCCATGCGCTGAAGAAGATCCTGAGCGACCGCGGCATGAGCACCGCAGTCGGCGACGAAGGCGGTTTCGCACCGAACTTCGGCAGCAACGACGAGTGCCTGTCGACGATCCTGCAGGCGATCGAGAAGGCTGGCTACCGTGCGGGCGAAGACGTGCTGCTCGCGCTCGACTGCGCAGCTTCCGAGTTCTACCACGACGGCAAGTACCAGCTCGCGGGTGAAGGCCTGCAGCTGTCGTCGGCCGAATTCACCGACTACCTCGCCACGCTCGCCGACAAGTTCCCGATCGTGTCGATCGAAGACGGCATGCACGAAAGTGACTGGGACGGCTGGAAGCTGCTGACCGATCGCCTCGGCAAGAAGGTGCAACTGGTCGGCGACGACCTGTTCGTCACGAACACGCGCATCCTGAAGGAAGGCATCGAGAAGGGCATCGCCAACTCGATCCTGATCAAGATCAACCAGATCGGCACGCTGACCGAAACGTTCGCGGCCATCGAGATGGCGAAGCGCGCGGGCTACACGGCCGTGATCTCGCACCGCTCGGGCGAAACGGAAGATTCGACGATCGCGGACATCGCGGTCGGCCTGAATGCCGGTCAGATCAAGACGGGTTCGCTGTCGCGCAGCGACCGCATCTCGAAGTACAACCAGCTGCTGCGCATCGAGGAAGATCTCGGCGATATCGCGAGCTACCCGGGCAAATCGGCTTTCTATAACCTGCGCTAACGCGCTACTATCGGGTTCGTCATCTCGACGCCGCTCTGTGCATGTCGCGCGGAGCGGCGCTTCTTATATCTGCGTTTCTTACATGCGGCTTGTCACTGTCGTCCTGATTGCCTTGCTGGCGCTCATTCAGTACCCCCTATGGTGGGGACACGGCGGCTGGCTGCGGGTGCACGAATTGCGTCAGCAGCTTGACGATCAGCTCCAGAAGAATGCGGACGAGAAGTTGCGCAACGAGCGGATCGCCGGCGAAGTGCAGGATCTGCAAAGCGGCACCGCGGCTATCGAGGAGCGTGCGCGCTACGAGATGGGCATGGTCAAGGACGGCGAAGTATTCGTGCAGTTCGTGTCGCCGAATGCACCGGCCGGCCCGCTGAACAATGCGCCGGCAAGCACCTCGATACGCGCGGACGTATCTGCGGCGCCCGTGCGCGTCGTGCCGAACCCTCAGCCGATGGCGAGATCGTCGCGGCATCACGGCGAGAAGGGCAAGGCCGCTCATCACTGAGCGAAGCAGTCCGAATCATTGAAAAAGCGCGGGAAATACCGCGCTTTTTTATTTCCCGGCAGTCGTCAATCGACCCGGCGAAGCATTACCACCACCAGCCCGGATAGCCGTAACCGTAGCCGATGCCGGTTCCCCACCGGTTTCCCCATCCGCCGTAATAGCCGCCATAGATCGTCACGGGCGGCGGCGAGTAATACGCCCACGCGCGTGCGGCCGCCTCGGCCGCCATTGCATTGCTCTGTTCGCGCAGCACCTGCTTGTCGATCTCGTCGTAGCGTTTGCGCTCGGCGCTCGACAACGCGGGCGGTTGGCCACCCGATGCGCCCGGTTCGGGCAGGCGGCTCAGGATAGTGGACGTGGGCTGGACCGCGCAGCCGGCGAGCGCGAGCGTGCCGGCGACGACAGCGGTCAGGACGACGGAGCGGAACGGGTAATCCATGTATCTCTCCAGCAGCCCGCCGACGGCGGGAAGCGGCTTGCACCGAAGGCCGGGCCTGCGGCGCCTGAGCCGTGCGTGCGACGCTTGTGCGTCATTATGCGCCCGCGCCCGCGCCCGCGCCCGCGCCCGCGCCCGCGCCCGCGCCCGCACCCGCACCCGCACCCGCACCCGCACCCGCACCCGCATCGCAGGCGCGGGCGCGCGTCAGTGACGCTGCTCGGTCGCGGGCGTGATGCCGGTTGCGAGCTCCGGTGCGGCGAACAACTGCGCGACGTCGACCGGGTCGAACTCGTAGCGCTGGTTGCAGAACTCGCAGTGGATTTCGACGTGGCCGCGCTCGACGATCACGCTGTCGACTTCGTCGCGGCCGAGCATGCGCAGCATCGCGCCGACCTTCTCGCGCGAGCACGAGCACTGGAAGCGTGCACCGGTCGGCTCGAAGTGCTGCACGTTTTCCTGCCAGAACAGCCGCCGGAACACGACTTCCGGTTCGACCTCGAGCAGTTCCTTCGCGGACAGCGTGCCGCCGAGCGTGCAGACACGCTCCCACGTGTCGGCGTCCGTCTCGGCGTTGCGCGGCACGATGCCGCCGTCGCCCGGCAGCTTCTGCAGCAGCATGCCGACCGCGCGATCGCGATCGGCTGCAAGCCACAGCCGTGTGTCGAGCTGCTCCGAGTGGTGCATGTAATGCTCGAGCACCTGGGAAACCGATTCGTGCGGACCGTCGACGCCGTTCAGCGGGACGATGCCCTGGTAGGGTTGCTGGCCCGGCAGCTTGTCGGCCGGGTCGAGCGTGATCACGCAACGGCCGTGGCCGCTCGCGTTGACGAGCGACGCGAAGCTCGTGTCGTCGCCGATCGTCTGGGCCGAGTCGCCGGCGAACTTGGCCGTGGCCCGTATCGACAGATCCGAACTGCACTGGACGACCAGCATCTGGACCGGCCCGTCGCCGAAGATCTGCATGATCAGGGTGCCGTGAAATTTCAGGTTCGCGGACAGCAGCGCGCACGCGGCCATCATCTCGCCGAGCACGGTGCGCACCGGGGCAGGGTAGTCGCGGCGCGCGAGCACCTCTTGCCACGTGTTGCGCAGCGAAACGATCTCGCCGCGCACCGGTGCCGAATTGAACATGAATTTCTGTAACTGGTCGCTCACTCTTCTTCCTTGAAATCCGTGCGAATCACCCGATCCGCACGAGTTGCTCCTTGAAATGCGCACGCCGCTCGACGTACGTTTTCGCATTTGCGCGCAGCCGCGCGATGTCGTCTGCCGACAGCTCGCGTACGACTTTCGCCGGTGCGCCGAGAATCAGCGAATTGTCCGGGAACGTCTTGCCTTCCGTCACGACCGCGCCGGCACCTACCAGACAGTTGCGGCCGATTACCGCTCCATTCAAGACCACTGCCTGAATGCCGATCAGCGAACCCTCGCCGATCGTGCACCCGTGCAGCATCGCCTGGTGCCCGATCGTCACGTTTTCGGCAATCGTCAGGGGAAAGCCGGGGTCCGTATGCAGTACCGCGCCTTCCTGGACGTTGCTGCCGACGCCGACGGTAATCGTCTCGTTGTCGCCGCGAATCGTCGCGCCGAACCATACGCTCGCATTCTCCTCGAGCACGACCTTGCCGATGATGGCCGCCGTATCGGCGACGAACACGCTTTCGTGGATCGTCGGGGCCGTATCGCCCAGTTTGTAGATCGTCACGGAGTCTCCTGGTCTCTTCGATGATGGGCGCCGGTACAATGGCGCGTCTGGCGTGCCCGGCGCGTTGCGTCGCGGCACAAACGCATATTGTAAACCGTCGCGCGCGTGCGCTCCCGCGATGCGGGCGGGCGGTGTCCCGGTCTGATGAACATGGAGTCTTCTTCTGCTGCTGCCGTGCCGGCCTGCATGCGCCGCTTTGCGCTCGATGCGCTGCAGATGTCCGAGCCTGCCGCGAAGGCCGCGCAGGTACGCGCGCTGTACGACGCATTGCTGGCCGGACGGGCCGCGATCTCGCCGTTGCTCGACCTGAGCGAGCCGGCCGGGCTGCCCGGGCGTCCGGCGTGCCCGCCGCTCGTCGAGCCGCGCCAGCTTGAGCGGCGCAGCATGCGCTCGCCAGCCGGGCGCGCGGTGTTGCTGCACGCGCTCGCCCATATCGAATTCAACGCGATCAACCTCGCGCTCGACGCGGTGTGGCGCTTTCGCGGGTTGCCGGACGCTTTTTATGCGGACTGGCTGAAGGTCGCGGCCGAGGAGGCCTATCACTTCACGCTGCTGTCCGATCGGCTTGCCGCGTTCGGACACGGGTACGGCGACTTTCCCGCCCACAACGGACTGTGGGACATGTGCGAACGGACCAAGGCCGACGTGCTCGCGCGCATGGCGCTCGTGCCGCGCACGCTCGAGGCGCGTGGACTCGACGCGTCGCCGCCCATCCGCGCGCGGCTCGTGCAGGCGGGCGACGATGCATCGGCGGCGATTCTCGATGTGATCCTGCGCGACGAAATCGGCCATGTCGCGATCGGGAACCGCTGGTTCCGGCACCTGTGCGACGAGGCGGGGCGCGATCCGGTACCGGCTTACCGCGAGCTCGCCGCGCAATACCATGCGCCGCGGCTGCGTGGTCCGTTCAATTTCGACGCGCGCCGTACCGCGGGATTCGAGCAGGCGGAACTGGACGAACTCGCCGCGCAGGATGGCGCGGACGCGGGAGCCGGGAAGGCTGCGGACTAGCGTGGGCCGCCGGCGCGCCCGACGGCAATCGTCGGCGCCGGCCACCGCTTCATCGCGCCTTGGGTGCGTTGCCGCTAGAGACCCGCCTCCACTGCCGAGTGCCGGAACAAAGGCGTCGCCGCTATAATCGAACGACCATTCTTTTTTTGGGCGGCTGCAATGAATGCCTCGAGTTCTGTTTCCGACTTCGTCACGGTCCGCGGCGTCCGGCTGCATGTGCGGCGCTGGGGCCGGCCTGACGCGCCTACGCTCTTCATGCTGCACGGCTGGATGGACGTCGCGGCATCGTTTCAGTTCGTCGTCGACGCGCTCGCCGGCGACTGGCAGGTGATCGCGCCGGATGCGCGCGGCTTCGGCCTGTCCGACTGGCCGGTCGCGCGGCAGGGTGGCGGCCATTACTGGTTTCACGAGTACCTGGGCGATCTCGACGCGCTTCTGGACCACTATGCGCCGACCGGCGAAGTCAACCTGGTCGGGCACAGCATGGGGGCGAACGTCGTGTGCCTGTACGCGGGTGCACGGCCGGAGCGGGTGCGGCGCGTGGTCGATCTCGAAGGGTTCGGGCTTGCGCCGGCGCGAGCCGAGCAGGCGCCGCGCCGTCTGCGCGGCTGGCTCGACGAACTGCGCGAGCCGCCGGTGCTGCGCCCGTACGCGTCGCTCGACGAGGTCGCGGCCCGGCTGACCAAGACCAATCCGCGGCTCGATCCGCGTCGGGCCTCGTTTCTCGCCGCTCACTGGTCGAAGCGTGGCGACGACGGCCTGTATCACCTGCTGGCGGACCCGGCGCACAAGATGGCGGGTCCGATGCTGTACCGCCTCGACGAGGTGATGGCCGTCTGGACGAAGGTGCGCGCGAAGGTGCTGCACGTCGAGGCCGTCAATTCGCCGACGCTCGCGTACCTTGCCGGCGACATCCCGTTGCCGGAGTTCAGGCCCGCTTCAGCGCGTTCCCGGACGCTGGCCGCGGCGCTCGTCGGAGATGCCGGTCACATGGTCCATCACGACAGCCCGAGCAGATCGCGGCGCTGATCGGGCGTTGCTGCATAGGCCGGCGGCGGCGGCTTACAGGGGTGTCGCGTTGCAGTAGAATGAAGCTTCACCTGCCATACCGACAATGAACGCTGATCTCCACTGCCATTCGAATGTTTCCGACGGGTTGCTGTCGCCTGCCGACGTCGCGCGCCGCGCCCATGCCGGCGGCGTGACCCTGTGGGCGCTGACCGACCACGACGAAATCGGCGGCCAGGCGGCGGCGCGAAGCGAGGCGGAAGCACTCGGTATGCGTTACCTGAGCGGCGTCGAGATTTCGGTCACGTGGGCGTCGCGCACCGTGCACATCGTCGGGCTGAACATCGATCCTTCGAGCCCGACGCTCGTCGACGGCCTTTATCGCACGCGCCACGGCCGTGCCGCGCGTGCGCAGGCGATCGCCGCGCAGCTCGAGACGCTCGGCATTTCGGGCGCGTACGAAGGCGCGCTGAAGTACGTATCGAATCCCGACCTGATCTCGCGCACCCACTTCGCGCGCTTTCTCGTCGAGAACGGCCACGCCGCATCGACCTCCGACGTGTTCGACCGCCTGCTCGGCGACGGCAAGCCGGGTTTCGTTCCGCACCGCTGGGCGACGCTGCCCGACGCGGTTGCATGGATCCGTGCCGCGGGCGGCGAGGCCGTGGTCGCGCACCCGGGCCGCTACCGCTATACGCCGGTCGAATTCGACGCATTCTTCGGCGAATTCATCGATCTCGGCGGCCGCGCGATCGAGGTCATCACGGGCAGCCACACGCCCGACCAGTACCGCGAATACGCGGACGTCGCGCGCCGCTTCGGCTTCGAAGTGTCGCGCGGCTCGGATTTTCATGCGCCGGGTGAGGGCCGTATCGAGCTCGGCAGCCTGCCGCCGTTGCCGCCCGACCTGAAACCGGTCTGGGTGCGCTGGCTCTGACCCGAACCGGCCGTCCGCCGTTCGTGTTGCCGTCGACGCGCGCATCCGACTTTTCCCTCTTTACGTACCCCCATGTCCCAGTTCTTCAGGATTCATCCGGATAATCCGCAGCCGCGCCTGATCAATCAGGCTGCGGAGATCGTCAACAAGGGCGGCGTCATCGCGATACCGACCGATTCGAGCTATGCGCTCGCGTGCCATCTCGACGACAAGGATGCGGTCGAGCGGGTGCGCCGCATCCGCGGCCTCGACGAGAAGCAGCACCTGTCGCTGCTCGTGCGCGACCTGTCGGAGCTGGCCAATTTCGCGATGGTGGACAACCGCCAGTACCGGCAGATCAAGTCGGTGACGCCGGGCCCGTACGTATTCATCCTGCAGGCGACGAAGGAAGTGCCGCGCCGGCTGTCGCACCCTTCGCGCAAGACGATCGGGCTGCGTGTGCCCGATCACGCGATCACGCTCGCGCTGCTCGAGTCGCTCGGCCAGCCGCTGCTCGGTACGACGCTGATCCTGCCGCCCGACGACGAGCCGCTCAACGACCCCGAGGACATTCGCGCGCGGCTCGAGAAGCAGGTCGATCTCGTGATCGACGGTGGCGCGTGCCCGCGCGAGCCGTCGACGGTGATAGACCTGACGGGCGACGAGCCACAACTCGTGCGCGCGGGGCGCGGTGCACTCCAACCGTTCGGCCTCTCGGCCGCGTAAGCGCGCCGTTCATTTTTTGCGCGAATGCGCTTGTTACAATAACGCGATATGGATGCTTCCCTGATACAGACCATCGCCGTCTACGCGCTGCCCGTGATCTTCGCGATCACGCTGCACGAGGCCGCGCACGGCTACGCCGCGCGCCTGCTCGGCGACAACACCGCCTACATGATGGGGCGCGTGTCGTTCAACCCGATGCGCCACATCGATCCGATCGGCACGATCGCGATCCCGCTCGCGATGTATTTCCTGACCGGCGGCGCTTTCCTGTTCGGCTATGCGAAGCCGGTGCCGGTATCGTTCCGAAACCTGCGCGATCCGCGCTGGGGCAGCCTGTGGGTGTCGCTCGCGGGCCCCGCCTGCAATTTCGTGCAGGCGCTGATCTGGGGCGTGCTGAGTGTCGTGCTTGCAGCGACCGGTATCGACGAACCGTTCTTCACGCGGATGGCGTACGCCGGCGTCAGCGCCAACCTCGTGCTCGGCGTGCTGAACCTGTTCCCGCTGCCGCCGCTCGACGGCGGCCGCATACTGGCGGCGCTGCTGCCGCCGAAGCAATCGATCGCGCTGTCGCGCATCGAGCCGTACGGTTTCATCATCGTCCTCGTGCTGGTCGCGACGGGCGTGCTGACGAACTTCTGGCTGCGTCCGCTCGTGAACGCCGCCGCCGGCATCCTGAGTGCCATCCTGTCTCCATTCGCCTCGCTTTTCTAACGACAATCATGTTCCCAGATCGTATTTTCTCCGGCATGCGACCCACCGGGTCGCTGCACCTCGGCCACTACCACGGCGTGCTGAAAAACTGGGTGAAGCTGCAGTCCGAGTACCCGTGTTTCTTCTGCGTGGTCGACTGGCATGCGCTGACGACGCACTATGAAACGCCCGAGGTCATCGAGAAGAACGTGTGGGACGTGCTGATCGACTGGCTCGCGTCCGGCATCGATCCGGCGCAGGCGACGCTGTTCATCCAGAGCAAGGTGCCCGAGCATGCAGAGCTCGCGCTGCTGCTGGGCATGAGCACGCCGCTCGGCTGGCTCGAGCGCGTGCCGACCTACAAGGAGCAGATGGAGAAGCTGAAGGACAAGGATCTGTCGACCTATGGGTTCCTCGGCTACCCGGTGCTGATGGCGGCCGACATCCTGCTGTATCGCGGCTCGCTCGTGCCGGTCGGTGAAGACCAGGTGCCGCACGTCGAGATGACGCGCGAGATCGCGCGCCGCTTCAACTACCTGTACGGCCGCGAGCCGGGCTTCGAGGAGAAGGCGCTCGAAGCCGCGAAGAAGCTCGGCGGCAAGCGCGCGAAGCTCTATCACGAACTGCGCAATGCATACCAACAGGAGGGCGACGACGAGGCGCTCGAACAGGCGCGCGCGATGCTGCACGAATCGCAGAGCCTGTCGATGAGCGACCGCGAACGCCTGTTCGGGTACCTCGAGGGCGCGCGCAAGATCATCCTGGTCGAGCCGCAGGCACTGCTGACCGAAGCGTCCCGGATGCCGGGCCTCGACGGCCAGAAGATGTCGAAGTCGTACGGCAACACGATCGGCCTGCGCGAAGACGCGGAGACGATCACGAAAAAGGTCCGCACGATGCCGACCGATCCGGCGCGCGTGCGCCGCACCGATCCGGGCGACCCCGACAAGTGCCCGGTGTGGCAGCTCCATCAGGTCTATACCGACGAAACGACGCACGACTGGGTGCAGAAGGGCTGCCGCTCGGCGGGCATCGGCTGCCTCGACTGCAAGCAGCCGGTCGTCGAAGGGATCCTGCGCGAACAGCAACCGATGCTCGAGCGCGCGCAGAAGTACATGGACGATCCGTCGCTGCTGCGTGCGATCGTCGCGGACGGCTGCGACAAGGCGCGCAAGCACGCGGTCGAGACGATGCGCGACGTGCGCGACGCGATGGGCCTGTCGTATACCTGAGCTGGCGGCATGCGCGAACCTGTCATTGCCGCCGCGGGCGGCCACGTCGCCCAGACCGAGCCGTCGCGCTGGGTCGCCCGGTGGTCCGGGCTCGTTCCGGCAGGCGGCGCGGTGCTCGACGTCGCTGCGGGCGGCGGCCGCCACGCACGCTGGTTCGCGTCGCGCGGGCATCCGGTCGTTGCAGTCGACCGTGACCCGGCCGCGCTCGCCGTATTGCGCGCGATTCCTGGTGTCGACGTGCGCGAAGCCGATCTCGAGGGCGCGCCATGGCCGCTGCCGGCCGAGCAGTCGTTCTCGGCCGTGATTGTCACCCATTATCTGCATCGTCCGCTCTGGCCCCATCTGCTTGACGCATTGGCGCCGGGCGGCGTGCTGATCTACGAAACCTTCGCGCAAGGAAACGAAACGGTCGGCAAACCGTCCAATCCCGCGTTCCTGCTCGCTCCTGGCGAGTTGCTGGACGCGGTGCGCGGCCGCCTGCGGGTGGTTGCGTACGAGGACGGTTTTGTTGCCGCGCCGCGCGAGGCATTCGCTCAGCGCATCTGCGCGGTACGCGAGGGCGCGACCCCGACGGCGGGGGCGGGAATTCCACGTTACGAACTGCCCGGCTAATCCGCTACAATCTCAACGTTTACCGGTACATCAATCAATCGCGTTTCATGGCTAACGGCACCCAAGACGGCATTCAAATCCGCGGCAGCATCCCCGCGATCGTCACCCCGATGCTCGAAGACGGCAGTCTCGATCTGCCGGCGTTCCGCAAACTGATCGACTGGCATATCGAGGAAGGCACCGATGCGCTCGTCGTGGTCGGCACGAGCGGCGAGTCGGCAACGCTCAGCGTCGAAGAGCACATCCTGATGATCCGCACGGCGGTCGAGCATGCGGCGAAGCGCATCCCGATCATCGCCGGCGCGGGCGGCAACTCGACGGCGGAGGCAATCGAGCTGACGAAGCACGCGCAGGCCGTCGGCGCCGACGCGACGCTGCAGGTCGTGCCTTACTACAACAAGCCCACGCAGGAAGGGATGTACCGGCACTTCAAGACGATCGCGGAAGCGGTCGACCTGCCGGTGATCCTGTACAACGTGCCGGGCCGTACGGTCGCCGATATGGCGCACGAGACGACGCTGCGCCTCGCGCAGGTGCCAGGCATCATCGGCGTGAAGGAAGCGACGGGCAACATCGATCGCGCCGCGCACCTGATCAAGGCCGCGCCGAAGCATTTCGCGATCTACAGCGGCGACGATCCGACTGCGATCGCGCTGATGCTGCTTGGCGGCCACGGCAACATTTCGGTGACGGCAAACGTCGCGCCGCGCGCGATGAGCGACCTGTGCCGCGCGGCGCTGGCCGGCGACGTCGCAACGGCGCGCGAACTGCACATGAAGCTGCTGTCGCTGCACAAGAACCTGTTCATCGAGGCGAACCCGATTCCGGTGAAATGGGCGCTGCAGGCGATGGGCAAGATGCAGGGCGGCATTCGCCTGCCGCTCACGCCGCTCGACGAGCGCTGCCACGATGTCGTGCGTTCGGCCCTCGTCGAGGCCGGCGTCCTCGCCTGATGCCGAGGCGGCCGCGTCCTGCGGCCGCCGGCTCGACCCCTCATCAACCCGCACCGGCCGGCTCCGTCCGGCGCCGCTCCTGACGAGCGTTCTAGCAAGACGAAGGATTTCATGAAACGTTTCGCCTTTTCCTCTCGCGCCATCCAGGTTTCAGTGGTGGCGCTGGCGCTGGGCGCGCTCGCCGGCTGCGATACGCTGAACGACTACCTGGCCCCTGACCGGGTCAACTACAAGAACACGGGTTCGGCGCCGCCGCTCGCGGTGCCGAGCGACCTGAAGCCCGTGCCGACGACGCAGCAGTTCGTTGCGCCGCCGACCAACGCCGGCCTCGGCACGCTGCCGCCGCGGGCGACGACGACCGCCGGCAACGCTACCGACGGCGTCCCGAACGCACAGGATCCGCTCGGCATGCATATCGAGCGCGATGGCGACCACCGCTGGCTTGTCGTGGACGGGCGCACGCCCGAGCAGCTGTGGCCGATCCTGAAGGAATTCTGGCAGGAAAACGGCTTCTCGCTGAAGACCGACGCGCCGTCGACCGGCATCATGGCCACCGACTGGGCCGAGAACCGCGGGAACATTCCTGACGACTGGTTCCGCCGCACGATCGGCAAGGTCATCGACTTCGCATACTCGTCCGGCACGCGCGACCGTTTCCGTACGCTCGTGACCCGCACGCCGAACGGCAACACCGACATCTCGATCACGCACAGCGCGATGGAGGAAATGATGGTCGGCCCGCAGGGCGGCACGTCGTCGCGCTGGGAAGAGCGTCCGCGCAATCCGGTGCTCGAGGCCGTGTTCCTGTCGAAGCTGATGCAGAAGTTCGGCCTGACCGATGCGCAGGCGAAGCAACTGCTGGCCGATGCGCATCCGGCAGCGGCGCAGGCGCAGGTCAGCGATGCGAGCAACGGCGCGGCGACGCTGCAACTGGCCGAGTCGTTCGATCGTGCGTGGCTGCGTGTCGGTCTTGCACTCGACCGCACCAACTTCGCGGTCGACAATCGCGACCGCGAGAAGGGCCTGTACACCGTCCGCTACGCGAATACGATGGAAGAGCTCAAGCGCGACGGACTGTTCGGCAAGCTGTTCTACGGCGGCCCGACGGCAGCCAAGCCCGGCAAGGAATACCTGGTCAACGTGCGGGCTCAGGGCAATGGCGGCACGCAGGTCGCTGTGGTCGACGCAAACGGCCAGATCGACAACTCGTCTGATGCGCAGCGGATCATTTCGCTGCTCCACGCGCAGTTGAACTAACGCGTGCGCTTCGCCAGCCTCGGTAGCGGCAGCGAAGGCAACGCGCTGGTCGTCGAGGCCTCGAGTGGCACGACGACCACCCGCGTACTGCTCGACTGCGGCTTTTCAGCAAAGGAGGTCGAGCGCCGGCTCGGCCGCCTGAATCTCGGCATCGACGATCTCGATGCGATCCTCGTCACCCACGAACACAGCGACCACGTCGGCAGTGCGCTGACGCTCGCGCGGCGCGGGTCACTGCCGCTCTACATGAGCTGGGGCACGGCACGCGCGGTGGGCGCGGACGAGGCCGATGTTGATCTCCACGTGCTGTGGGGCGACGAGACGGCTTCGATACGCGATCTGGCCATCATGCCCTATACGGTGCCCCACGACGCGCGGGAACCGCTCCAGTTCGTCTTCATGGACGGTTGCAGCCGGCTCGGCGTGCTGACCGATGTCGGGATGGCCACGTCGCACATCACAACCGTCCTGAGCGGCTGCGACGCACTGGTGCTTGAATCCAACCACGATACCGCGATGCTCGCGGGAAGCCGCTATCCGCAATCGCTGAAGGCACGGATCGGCGGCAATCACGGCCACCTGAGCAACGATGCGGCGGCCGGTATCCTCGCGTCGCTCGAACGCAGCCGTTTGCGGCATCTGGTTGCTGCGCACCTGAGCCAGCAGAACAATCGGCCGGAGCTGGCCCGCCAGGCGTTGGCCGGCGTGCTGGGAACGGACGGGGAGGAGGTGGTCGTGGCCACGCAGGATGCGGGCTTCGACTGGCTGACGCTCGGCTGAGCGGGGGCGGGCGGCGGCGCCTGGCCCGATCCGACGGTTGTCCGGCACGATGCGCGTACCGGCAGACGTAAAAAAACCGGCCCCTCGGGCCGGTTTTTTTTCAGCTGACGCTGAGGCTTACTGGCTTGCGCCCGAAGCCGGAGCAGCCATAGCAGCCGAAGCGTCCGACGCTGCAGCAGCCGTTGCGTCGCTCGCAGCAGCCGCTGCCGACGAAGCAGCAGCAGCAGCGTCGCTCGCAGCACCAGCAACTGCCGAAGCAGCCGACGAAGCAGCAGCCGATGCGTCGCTAGCAGCCGACGAAGCAGCTTGATCAGCGCTCTTGTTGCAAGCAGCCAGTGCAACAGCAGCCAACAGGGAAGCTACGAGGAGGGATTTCTTCATGATCACGTCCTTTTATGGTTAAAGGTAAGCAACAGCGCGAAACAATACCGGTAATGTGCTCCAACACCGACCTGGGCCGCTGGTGGAGACGCACTTCTAGAGCGTGAATCTTCCCTACGGCTTGGGCGGAAATTATATGCACTTTCCTATCGACCGTCGACAAATGCGGGGTCAATACGTTGTCTTTCCCATACAGAATTTGATCTGTACGGGCATACGGGGCGGCCCACTAAACCCGGTTTCCGACCCGTATCCAGCCCGCACAATACCACTCGTGCAGCAAGGCTGTCATTGAGGGAACCCGGGATAGTGTTACAAACCGTTTCGCCTCCATCCGGCGCAGATTGGCCAGTTCGGGCAGCCATTCGCCGGCCTGCTCGAGCGGTTCTTCCTCGCCATTAATGAAGTACGAGCGCGCGTTATACATCAATGCGGCGCGTCTGTCGAGATACACGCCACGGCGTGACGCCTGGGCAACGAAAGCGGCCTCGGACAGCGGGCGTGCCGGCGGCTCGAATACGACGTTCGATTTCGGCTCGCTCAGGTAGCAGCCGAGGAATTGCGCGACGTCGCGCTTGCGCCAGCGGATCGAATCGACGATCTCTGCGACGCGTTCGACCATCGCCGGCGGGAGCTCGGCTGGCGAGCCGACCGCGGGCTGCTTCGGGTCGCGGTAGAGCGTGTCGCCGTGCTCGTCGCGCAGGCCGCCGCGTTCGGCGAGGTAGTACAGGAACTGCGCGCCCAGTTCGCCGGCGGACGGCGCCCGAAAGCCGATCGAGCAGGTCATGCATTCACCTTCGGCCACGCCGTCGTGCGCGATGTGCGGCGGCAGGTACAGCATGTCGCCGGGTTCCAGCACCCATTCGTCGCTCGGCTCGAAATGCTCGAGGATCTTCAGCGGCACGTCCGGCTGCAGCGACAGATCCTTCTGGGCGCCGATGCGCCAGCGGCGCCGGCCTTCGACCTGCAGCAGGAACACGTCGTACGAGTCGAAGTGCGGGCCGACGCCGCCGCCGTCCGTCGCATACGAGATCATCAGGTCGTCGAGGCGTGCGTCGGGGATGAAGCGGAAGCGGTCGAGCAGCGCGCGTGCCGCGTCGACGTGCAGGTCCAGCCCTTGCACGAGCAAGGACCAGGACTTGCGCGAAACGGCAGGCAGCGAACCCGGTTCAAACGGACCGTGCGCCAGTTGCCACTTGTTACGAAAATGCGTGATCAGTCGCGATTCCGCGTCATAGTCGGCAGCCAGCTCAAACAGCGCGTCGCGCGTGATCGGCGCTTTTACGCCGGGAATCGCCTGGCGGATCAGCAACGGCTTTTTCTGCCAGTAGCGGCGCATGAATTGCGCTGGCGTGAGACCACCGAGCAGCGGCGTGGGAAGATCGGGGGGCGGCGCGCCGAGCGCGGCGGCAGCGGCATCCCGAGGTTCGGCTTGAGACCGGTTGCGCATCGTATAATGAGACTTGTATTTGGGAGAATTGGATGAAAATCGCAAAAAACACCGTCGTGTCGGTCACTTACAAGCTGTCGGATGCACATGGCAATCTGATCGAGGAAAGCGACGAGCCGATGATCTATCTGCACGGCGGCTATGATGGCACGTTCCCCAAGATCGAGGAACAGCTCGACGGCCAGGAGCCGGGTTACCAGGCGCAGGTTCAGCTCGAACCGCAGGACGCATTCGGTGACTACGATCCCGAGCTCGTGAAGATCGAGCCGCGCGATCGTTTTCCCGAGCCGCTCGAAGTGGGCATGCAGTTCGAAGGCACGCCGGAAGACGGCGACGAGGAAGTTGATTCGCTGATCTACACGGTCACCGACATTGCCGAAGACAAGGTGGTGCTTGACGGCAACCACCCGCTCGCGGGCATGGCGCTGCGTTTTGCGCTCACCGTGAAGGACGTGCGCGAAGCGACCGAAGATGAGATCGAGCATGAACACGCGCATGGCGCGGAAGGGCTGGAAATCGTCGACGAGGACGAAGACGAGGACGGCGATGCGCCGTCAGGGCGTACCCTGCACTGAACTGTCCGGCAGGCCCGGCGCCGGCCCTGAAGCAGGGGGCGGCGCGGGCCACGACGCAGTGCCCGGCATCGTGCCGCCGCCTTGCAGCGGCGGTGCAACCGACGACGAGTCGGGCAGGGCCGGCAATGCCGGAATTTCCGGCATCTGGGGCAGCGGGACATCGTCGCGCGGCACGAGCGGCAGCGCGGGCGGGATCGGCAGATTCTTCGGCACGTCCTGCAGGCTCACGTTGAAGATCGTCTGCCGGGCCGGCGAGACGCTTACCTTCACCCACTGATTTGTCGGATGGCGCGGCCCGATCGCGACGCGCGTCACGTTTCCCACCAGCGCACCATCGTCCGCATGCAGCGGGCGGTCGATCAGGAATCCGTTCGCGAGCGGCTCGCTGCTTGCGTGCATCACCAGTATCGGGCCGCGGAATGCCGCTGCCGCCTTCACCAGCGTTCGTTTCAGTTCACGGAAGCCGTCGCGCACGCGCGGCCGGTTGAAACGCAGCCACGCAAACCGTTCCGCGCGATCGTAGCGATCGAACTGCGGATCGCCTTCGAAAATCACCACCATTGCACGCGCTTCACGCCGCTTCGCATATTCGGCCGCATGGTCGATCCAGAAATTGTTCGCGATGATGCGGTCTTCGAATTCGCCGTTGCGGCCGCCGGCCGTCAGGAAGTGGTTGTTCGGCGCCGGCGCGTTCAGCGTGACGTAGACGACGTCGTCGTGCATCCAGCGCGCATTCTCGCGATATGGCCGGAACCGGGCGACTTCGCTTTCGCGCGTGATCGGCAGCGCGCCGGCGTCGGGCAGGGCTGCATCGGCGAGCAGTGTCTGACGGAGGAAGTCCAGTCGCTCGACGGGATCGTAGCTGCCGCCTGCCGCGGTGCTGCATGTTACCCAGTCGTCGTGACCGGGGACGAATACGAGCGGCACGCGCGACGCGTCCAGGATCGCGCCGCGCTGCGTATAGAGCGAGTCGCGGCACGCTTCCTTCGCGCCCTTGATGTCGCCTGCATAGACGACGAAGGCCAGGTTGCGCTCGCGCGCGATCGATTCGAGCAGTCGTTGCGCCGCGGGCTCGTCGGCGGGTACGCTGATGACACCCGAGATGATCGCGAACGAATAGGGCGGGACCGCGCGCTTGGGTGGCGCGGCCAGCGCGCCGGCCTGCGCCAGCATGAGCGTCGCCGCCGTGGCGAGCGCGGCGGCGACGCGGGCCGGCCGGCCCGACGAGATGCGGTCAGGCGTGCCCGTCGGCATCGTGCGAACGGACCAGCGTGCGCAGTTCGTACAGCAGGTCGAGCGCGTCGCGCGGCTTGAGATCGTCGGGATCGATGTTGCGCAGCCTTTCGAGTGCCGGATGCGGGACGTCGGACGGGGGCGGCGCATCCGCGCATTCGAATTCGTCGGCCGCCGCGGGCGGCGCGCTGAACAGGTCGAGTTGCGGCGTGTGCTGCGTGGCCGACTGCTGTTCGAGATACGCGAGATGCTTGCGCGCGGCGCGAATCACGGGTGCCGGAACGCCTGCGAGTTGCGCGACCTGCAGCCCATAACTCTGGTTCGCCGGACCTTCGTTGACTGCGTGCAGAAACACGATGCCGTGACCGTGCTCGACGGCCGACAGGTGGACGTTGGCCGCTTGCGGGAATTCGGCGGGCAGTTGCGTCAGCTCGAAGTAGTGCGTTGCGAACAGCGTGTAGCAGCTGTTTTGCGCGAGCAGGTGGCGCGCGATGGCCCATGCGAGTGCGAGGCCGTCGAACGTTGACGTGCCGCGACCGATTTCGTCCATCAGCACGAGGCTTTGCGGCGTCGCGTCGTTGAGGATCGCTGCGGCTTCGGTCATTTCGACCATGAACGTCGAGCGGCCGCCGGCGAGGTCGTCGGCCGCGCCGATTCGCGTGAAGATGCGGTCGATCGGGCCGAAGCATGCCGATTTCGCGGGCACGTAGCTGCCGACGTACGCCATCAGCGCGATTAGCGCGGTCTGCCGCATGAACGTCGACTTGCCGCCCATGTTCGGGCCGGTGATCAGCAGCAGCTTGCGCTCGGTGCTGAACCGGCAGTCGTTCGCGATGAACTGCTCGACCTGCGCTTCCACGACCGGGTGACGCCCCTGTTCGATCTCGATGCCGACTTCATCGGTGAAGGCGGGCGCGACCCAGTCGAGCGTGCGGGCGCGCTCGGCGAACGCGGCGAGCACGTCGAGCTCCGCGAGCGCCGACGCGACGCGCTGGCACTCGGGAATGAACGGCAGCAACGCCTGCAGCACGCCGTCGTACAGCGCACGTTCGCGTGCCAGCGCACGTTCCTGGGCGGACAGCGCCTTGTCCTCGAAGGTCTTCAGTTCGGGCGTGATGTAGCGCTCGGCGTTCTTCAGCGTCTGGCGACGGCGATAGTCGTCGGGCACCTTGTCCGTCTGGCCGCGCGTGACCTCGATGTAGAAGCCGTGCACCTTGTTGTATTCGACCCGCAGGTTCGCGATGCCGGTGCGCGTGCGCTCGCGTGCTTCGAGATCGATCAGGAATTGTCCGCAGTTCTCGGAAATGTCGCGCAGCTCGTCGAGTTCCGCATCGTAGCCGCGTGCGATCACGCCGCCGTCGCGCACCATCGCGGCTGGCTCGGGCGCGATCGCGCTCGTCAGCAGGTCGAGGCATTCGGCGGGCGGCGCGAGCGCTGTATTGACGCGCGTGAGCGCATCCGCGTTCGCGACGATCGCGCTGATGCGCTCGCGCAATGCGGGCAGGGCCGCGAACGTGTCGCGCAGGCTCGACAGGTCGCGCGGCCGCGCGGACAGCAGGGCCAGGCGCCCGGTGATCCGCTCGACGTCCGCGATCTGGCGCAGCGCGCTGCGCAGCGCATCCAGGCTCGCGTTCGCGGGGGCGTCTAGCAGCGCGCCGATCGCCTGCTGGCGCGACTGCGCGGCTACCGACGCGCGCGGCGGATGATGCAGCCAGTGACGCAGCAGGCGGCTGCCCATCGTCGTGCAGCAGGTGTCGAGCAGCGAATACAGCGTCGGCGATTCGGTGCCGCGCAGCGTTTCGGTCAATTCGAGGTTGCGGCGCGTCGCCGGATCGAGGCCGATGTATTCCGTTTCGTTCTCGACCTTCAGGCTGCGCACGTGACGCAACTGCTGACCTTGCGTCGCGGCCGCGTACAGCAACAGCGCGCCCGCCGCGCCGCATGCGCTCGTCAGCGAGTGCGCGCCGAAACCGTCGAGGCCGGCGACGTCGAGCTGGTCGCACAGACGCTGCGTGCCCGAGGCGATATCGAAGTGCCATGCGGGCACGCGCCTGATCGCACCGGCGCTCGCCGGCACGGCGTCGGTTGCGCCGTCCGCCGTCAGGATCTCGGCCGGCCGGATGCGTTCGAGTGCGGCGCCGAGCTGGTCGGGTTCGATTTCGGCGAGTCGCAGCGCGCCGCTCGCGAGGTTCAGCCATGCGAGGCCGATATTGACCGCGACGCCGCGCTTGTTGTGGCCGGTGCACATCGCGAGCAGGTAAACGTCGTTCTTGTCGGACAGCAGCGCGGCATCGGTCAGCGTGCCGGGCGTGACGACGCGCACGACCTTGCGCTCGACCGGCCCTTTCGACGTGGCCGGGTCGCCGATCTGCTCGCAGATCGCCACCGATTCGCCCATCTTCACGAGCTTCGCCAGATACTGTTCGACCGCGTGATGGGGGACGCCGGCCATCTTGATCGGTGTGCCGGCCGACGCGCCGCGCTGCGTAAGGGTCAGGTCCAGCAGGCGTGCGGCCTTCTCCGCATCGTCGAAGAACAACTCGTAGAAGTCGCCCATCCGGTAGAAGACGAGCGTGTCGGGATGATCGGCCTTGATGCGCAGGTACTGCTGCATCATGGGGGTGTGGCCTGCAAAGGCCTCGGGCGACAGCGTGGTCATAGATCCGGCGTAAAGTTGTTGCTTGAGTCGCCCGAGTTTACCAGTGGCTCCGGTCGTTACGGCCGATGTTCGCCGATCGGCCGATTTCGGTCCGCGATTCGGAGACCGTCGGGTATTGTATTTCGGCGTGATGCCGGGTGAGTCGCCGGGCGTCTTCATTTTTTTCAGCGGCTCGCTGGATGGGCCTGCGGAGGCGGTGTCCCGGAAATCCGAAGTGTAGGGACAGATAATGTAGCGAACTGGGTCGACGTTGGCGCGGGAACTCCGATGCCCCGGCAATGGATGACGCGGAACGCGTCCCGAATGCCGGCACATCGAATCAGCCAGCCTTCTTCAGGTCATTCCGCCGGCGTCGCGTGCGCCCGTGCAGCCAGATACGCGGTGAAATCACTCCCGACCTCGGGATGGCGGAGCGCGAAATCGACTGTCGCTTTCAGGTAGCCGAGCTTGCTGCCGCAGTCGTATCGGGTACCGGCGTACCGATAGGCGAGAACCTGCTCTTCTGCGAGCAACGCCTGAATCCCGTCGGTCAATTGAAGCTCGCCACCCGCGCCAGGTTTCAGTCCGCGCAGGTGTTTGAAAATCCGCGGTTTGAGAATATAGCGGCCGACGACGCCAAGATTGGACGGTGCGACATCGGGTGCCGGCTTTTCGACGATCCCGGATATCTTGATGATCGACTCTTCCCATTCTTTACCGTCTACCACCCCATACGATTTCGTATCGGACGGCGGAATTTCTTCGACGCCGATAACCGAGCTATGGTAATGATCGAATACATCGACCATTTGTTTCATGACGGGCGGCTCACCGTCGAGCAGGTCATCGGCCAGAACGACTGCGAATGGATGATCGCCGACGAGCTTTTCTGCGCAGAGCACGGCATGCCCGAGCCCGAGTGCTTCGGGCTGTCGTACGTAAAAGCAGTCCACGTTGCGCGGCTTGATGCTGCGCACGAGATTCAGCAGTTTTTCTTTGCCGCGGGCTTCGAGTTCTGCCTCGACCTCGTACGATTTGTCGAAATGATCTTCGATGGCACGCTTGCTTCGGCCCGTGACAAAGATCATTTCGGTGATTCCGGCGGCGATCGCTTCCTCGACGGCGTACTGAATCAGCGGTTTATCGACGACGGGCAGCATTTCTTTCGGGCTGGCCTTGGTTGCCGGCAGAAAGCGTGTGCCTAAACCGGCTACGGGGAAAACTGCTTTCGTCACTCTTAGCATTGCATTTTCCTGATAGGAGTCGTCGCGGATCCGGACGCATTGCCGAAGCAATGCATCCCGCCGTCTTTCGTTTACCCGAATGAATTGTGCGTCGGGTTTTATTATGAATCGGGATTTTCAACCGGCGCTCGAATACCGCGCCAACGGAAACGGGAGTCTACTGAAGCGCCGCGTCATTGAAAAGCCGGGAGGCAATTTGGCCGAATCAAACGGGTATCGGAATCCGTCAGTTCTCCGATGACCATTCAATAACACGCGGTCGCCTTGAAAAGACGCAGGTACCGCCGGATTTTCGTGCGCGAGTGGGGGGCGGCGCACGGACAGCCCGGTGACCATCGCGTCGCCGCACTCGATCGCCACGCGCGCGATGGCCGTGCGAGGGTTATCGAGATTGTGGCAGGCAGGCACGAATGCGCTCGAGGTTCAGCTTCGGAGGCGGATCGTGCGCGGTGATGGCCGGGAGGTCGTCTGGTGCGCAAATCAGGAGGAGGGTGTTTGCCGTCGGAGGAATTGCCAAGAAGGCGAGTGCGACCGGCCCGGGAAGATCCGCAAGGATGCGGTCGGCTTTGCGTTCAGTTCGCTGCTTTCCGGCGGTTTTAACGAGGCTGCCGCCGTGGGCAACTCACCTCGCGGACGTGCTGGAGCAGCGCAGGCACCCCATGCTGTGCTGTCAGGTCCGACTCGGCACACGAACCTTCGTGTGCCGAGCCTTTTCGGCGACTCAGGACGTGTGCGTCGACATCAGGTCGAGCGCCACGGCCTGCGCGACTTCGATGCCGTCGATGGCCGCCGAATAGATGCCACCCGCGTAGCCCGCGCCTTCGCCGGCCGGATAGAGTCCTGCGGTGTTCACGCTCTGGTAGTCGTCCTTGCGGCGAATCCGGATCGGTGACGACGTGCGCGTCTCCACACCGGTGAGCACGGCATCGTGCATCGCGAAGCCGGCGATCTTCTTGTCGATCTGTGGGAGCGCTTCACGAATGGCTTCGATCACGTAGTCGGGAAGTGCGGTGCTGAGATCGGTCGGGTGCACGCCGGGTTTGTACGACGGCACCACGGAGCCGAGCGACGTCGACGGCCGGCCCGCGATGAAATCGCCGACCAGCTGCCCCGGTGCGCTGTAGTCGCCGCCGCCGAGTTCGAACGCGCGTTCTTCCCATTTGCGCTGGAATGCGATGCCCGCCAGCGGGCCGCCCGGATAGTCTTCCGGCGTGATGCCGACGACGATACCCGCGTTCGCGTTGCGCTCGGCGCGGGAATACTGGCTCATCCCGTTGGTGACCACGCGGCCCGGCTCGGAGGTCGCCGCGACCACCGTGCCGCCGGGGCACATGCAGAAGCTGTAGACCGCCCGTCCGTTGCTGCAGTGGTGGACGACCTTGTAGTCGGCTGCGCCGAGTTGCTTGTGGCCCGCAAACTTGCCGAAGCGGCTGCGATCGATCAGCCCTTGCGGATGTTCGATCCGGAAGCCGAGCGAAAACGGCTTCGCTTCGACGTAGACGCCGCGATCGTGCAGCATCTGGAACGTGTCGCGCGCGCTGTGACCGACGGCCAGCACCACATGGTCGCATCGCAGCGTTTCGCCGTTCGACAGCTTGAGCGCGCGAACCTTGCCCTGATCGATTTCGATGTCCTCGACCCGGGTTTCGAAGCGTACTTCACCGCCCAGTTCGTGGATGGTCGCGCGCATTTTTTCCACCATGCTGACGAGGCGGAACGTGCCGATGTGCGGCCGGCTCAGATACAGGATGTCCTCCGGCGCGCCGGCCTTGACGAATTCGTCGAGCACCTTGCGGCCGTAGTGGTTCGGATCCTTGATCTGGCTGTACAGCTTGCCGTCGGAGAACGTGCCGGCCCCGCCTTCGCCGAACTGCACGTTGGACTCGGGGTTGAGCACGCTCTTGCGCCACAGGCCGAAGGTGTCCTTGGTGCGCTCGCGCACGGCCTTGCCGCGTTCGAGGATGATCGGGCGAAAGCCCATCTGCGCGAGGATCAGCCCTGCAAAGAGGCCGCACGGCCCCATACCGATGACGACCGGACGCAGGAAGTTGCCATGTTCGGGGGCCTTCGCGACGAAGTGGTACGCCATGTCGGGCGTCACGCCGCAATGCGGCGTGCCGGCGAGCCGCGGGAGCACGGCCGCTTCGTCCTTGACTTCGACATCGACGATATACGTGAGCTTGATGTCGGAGCGCTTGCGTGCATCGTGCGCGCGGCGAAACACCGTGTAACGGACGAGTCTGTCCGCCGCCACGCCGAGTTCCGCGAGGCGTGCGCGAATTGCAGCTTCGAGGGCGCTTTCGGGGTGGTCGAGAGGGAGTTTAAGTTCGCTTAGCCGTAACATGAGTATTCGGATACGGTTGCCACGAAGTCGTGGCGGTGTTGAGACGGGCGGGGGCCGGCATGCCGATGGCGACGTGGTGCGCCGCGCGAGCATTTCGCAGGCAACCCGGTTGGTGCCGGGAAACGCTCGGCGGGCTGCAGCACACTGACCAGACTGGACGACTCGCGCAATGTCAGGATAGGCGCCTGAAGCGGTTCTTGCGTGAGGAACATTTCGTTGTTCCTCAGCGCAATCGAACGGCGGCAGGCGCTCCATCATGACGGTACCGGCGCATGGTTCGCGCGAACCCGCGCCGCGCGGGCGCGGCTCGGGCTTACTCCGCTGCCGGGTGCAGGCGGCTGTAACGGTTCAGGATCGGGATCATCTGCGCGTAGATCTTCGGGTTCGCGGCGACGATCTCATGGCGATGCAGGAAATCGGCGTCGCCCGTGTAGTTGCCGACGAGGCCGCCGGCCTCGGTGATCAGCAGGCTGCCCGCAGCCATGTCCCACACGTTGATGCCTTGCTCGAAGAACGCGTCGAGACGGCCGGCCGCGACGTTCGCGAGGTCGAGTGCCGCGGCGCCCGGACGCCGCAGGCCCGTGCATGCCTGCGTCATTTCGGTGAACAGGCGCGCATAGGCGTCGAGGCCATCCTTTTCGCGGAACGGGAAGCCCGTGCCGACCAGCGCGTCCGACAGGCGGTCGCGACGGCCGACGCGGATGCGGCGATCGTTCAGGTAGGCGCCGCGACCGCGGGTGGCCGTAAACAGGTCGTTCTTGTTCGGATCGTAGACGACGGCCTGCGTGACGACGCCCTTGTGTTCGAGCGCGATCGATACGCAGTAGTACGGGAAGCCGTGGATGAAGTTGGTCGTGCCGTCGAGCGGATCGATGATCCACTTGAATTCGGATTCGTTCTCCGATTCGCCCGATTCTTCCGCGAGGATCGCGTGGTCAGGGTAGGCAGTCTTCAGCGTCTCGATGATCGCCTCTTCGGCGGCCTTGTCCACTTCGGTAACGAAGTCGTTCTGCTGCTTCTTGCGAATCTCGATCAGGTCAAGATCGAGGGAGGCACGATTGATGATCTGTCCGGCGCGGCGCGCAGCCTTGACAGCAATGTTGAGCATGGGATGCATGAGCCTGAATCCTGTAGCGGGCGGCACGAGCCGCCACGAAGTGGGACAACCCGCCCGGAACGGCGCAAACGTGCCTGGCGAGATGAGACGCAAATTGACAAAGAGCGGGGTACGACCCGCGTCGCACGAGGTGCGACGCGTAAACGCATGATTTTACCCGATTTTCGAGAGTTTCAGGTGACCGGAGTGCGGGGAAACCCCACTGTCCGCCCGGACGAGTGGGTTTGCCGGGGCGATGGCGATACCATACTGCCATTCTGATGAACCGAGTCGTATCGTAGTGGAAACTCCGCAGAACACCGCCGCACTGTCCGAATCGGGCGCGGCCATGTCCCCGCCGCCGTCGGGCGGCTTCACGTCCACCCGCTTCGTGCTCGTCGAGCCGAGCCATCCCGGCAATGTCGGGGCGGCCGCCCGCGCGCTGAAGACGATGGGTTTCTCGCGGCTCGTGCTGGTCGCGCCGCGCGTGCCGCACGTCCAGAGCGACCCGGAGGCGATCGCGATGGCGAGCGGCGCGGACGACGTCCTCGCGTCCGCGCATGTCGTGCCCACGCTCGGCGATGCGCTGTCCGGCGTCCACTGGTCGATCGCGCTGACCGCCCGCACGCGCGAATACGGGCCGCCGCGCCTTGCGCCGCGCGCGGCTGCCGAGCAGGCGTGCGCGCAGGTCGGCACCGGCGACATCGCGCTCGTGTTCGGCAACGAGCGCACGGGTCTCGCGAACGAGCACGTCGAGCAGTGCAGCGTGCTCGCGCATATCCCGGCAAACCCGGCCTACAGTTCGCTGAACCTCGCCCAGGCCATCCAGGTGCTCGCGTACGAGCTGCGCGTCGCGTTCCTGGAGCAGGGCAGCGAGTCGTTGCACCCGGCACCGGCCGAGGTCGGCACGCTCGCGCAGAGTGACGAGATCGAGCGGATGTACGCGCATCTCGAGAGCGCGCTGATCGCGCTCGATTTTCTCGACCCGCGCAATCCGAAAAAGCTGATGCCGCGGCTGCGGCGGCTGTTCGCACGCACGGGCCTCGAGCGTGAGGAGGTCAATATCCTGCGCGGCATCGCCAAGCACATCCTGCTGAAGTCCGGTACGTCCGACGGCGACGCTTGAGCGGGCGGTGCGCTGGGTGCCGGACGCCGCGAACACGGTGTTCCGGCCGGCAGCGGTCGCACCGCACCGGTCGTCTCCGGCAGTGCCGATTCGGCTTGCGCCGGTTCGCCACCCGGTCCGGGAAAGCCTTCACCGCAAGCGTCCTGCGCCAATACCCGCGCCGGCGGCGGGGTGAACGCGCGGTGCTGTGCGGCCGCGCGCGACTGGCCCTACAATCGCCAGACGTCATAAGCAAATTACCCGGTGCGATAACGGCCGGCCATCGCCGGCGGGGCACGCCGGCCTTTTCCCCGATCAGATCATGTTCACTAGACTGCGCGAAGACGTTGCGACGATTCGCGAGCGGGATCCCGCCGCTCGCAGTGCCTGGGAAGTGCTGACCTGTTATCCGGGGCTGCACGCGCTCGTCCTGCATCGTTTCGCGCACGCGTGCTGGCGCGCGAAGCGCTACTGGCTCGGGCGCTTCGTGTCGCAGGCCGGGCGCTTCCTGACCGGTATCGAGATTCATCCGGGTGCAACGATCGGCCGGCGCGTGTTCATCGATCACGGGATGGGCGTCGTGATCGGCGAGACGGCGATCATCGGCGACGACTGCACGATCTACCAGGGCGTGACGCTCGGCGGCACGTCGCTCACGCGCGGCGCGAAGCGCCATCCGACGCTCGAGGCAGGCGTAATCGTCGGCGCGGGCGCGAAGGTGCTCGGCGGTTTCACGGTCGGCGCGGGCGCGAAGATCGGTTCGAACGCAGTCGTCGTGAAGCCGGTGCCGGCGGGCGGTACGGCGGTCGGCAATCCGGCGCGCATCGTGATGCCGGCTCAGCCGAAGCCGCAGCCGGAGCGCGCTGCGTTCTGCGCATACGGGATCACGCCCAACGCCGACGATCCGATGTCGCTCGCGATTCACGGCCTGATCGATCATGCGGCAAAGGAAAGCCGGCGCGTCGACGAAATCGTCGCGGCGCTCGAGCAACTCGGCACGCATCTGGAAACGTTGCAGGGCGCGGACGCGGCGCGTCTGGACCTGCGCCGGCTGTCGGCGGTGCTGGAAGGCAAGACGGTCGAGCGCCAGTCGTAACGCGATGCATGCCGGCGGCTCGGTTTGCGTCAGTCGAGCGGCATCGCGTGGATGCCTTCCGCGTCGACGCGCAGATAGCCGCCGCGTGGCCTGCCGTGGTCGAGATCCCAGTCGGGCAGCACCCAGCGAATTCCATCGGGTTCGACGTGCCGCGCAGGGCGGTGCGTGTGGCCGTGGATGATCACGCCCGCCCGGCTTTTCCGGAACAGGGCGGCTACGCCTTCACGCGTGACGTCGTAGATCGACGAAGCGGGGCGCATCCGGCCTGCTTCGCTGTTCGAACGCATCCGCTGCGCGAGGGCGCGGCGCCAGCGAAACGGCCATGCGAGAAACAGCCACTGCGCGATGCGATTGCGGGCGAACCGCCGGAACACCTGATAGCCGCGATCGGCCGTGCATTGCGCATCGCCATGGGCGAGCACGATGCGCTGGCCGAATGCCATGATCAGCGCCGGATCGGGCAACAGCATCGCGCCGGCCGCCTTCATGAAGCGCCGGCCGAGCAGGAAATCGCGGTTGCCGTGCATCACGTAGAGCGCGATCCCGCGCTCCGAGAACGTATGCATCAGCGCGGCCATGCGTGCCGCGAACGGATCGTCGTCGAGTATGTCGTCGCCGATCCAGTATTCGAACAGGTCGCCGAGGATGAACACCGAATCGGCGCTGTCGGCTGTGTATTTCACGAAATGCTCGAACGCGGCGACCGTCTTCGGAATCGCTTCGCTCAGATGCAGATCGGAGAGAAACAGGAACGGGCGTGCGGCTTGCGCGTATTCGCGCTCGCCAGGCACGCCCGCGGAGACGCTTCGCGGCGGACTCTCCTGCAACATCGAAGTGCCTCCGTTAGCGCGCGTCAGACCACGACGGCCTTTTCGATCACGACGTCGTCAGCCGGCACGTCCTGATGGAAGCCTGCGTTGCCCGTCTTGACGCCCTTGATCTTGTCGACCACGTCCTGGCCTTCGACAACCTTGCCGAACACGGCGTAGCCCCAGCCTTGCGGCGTCGGCGACGAGTGGTTCAGAAAGTCGTTGTCGTTCACGTTGATGAAGAACTGCGCGGTCGCCGAATGCGGATCGTTCGTGCGCGCCATCGCGACCGTGTAGTTGTCGTTCTTCAGGCCGTTGTTCGCTTCGTTGTCGATCGGCGCGTCGGTCGGCTTCTGCTTCAGGCCCGGCTCGAAGCCGCCGCCCTGGATCATGAAGCCGTTGATCACGCGGTGGAACACCGTGCCGTCGTAGTGACCTTTCTTGACGTAGTTCAGGAAGTTTTCGACTGTCTTCGGTGCCTTCTCGGCGTCGAGCTCGAGCTTGATCACGCCGTGGTTCGTGTGCAGTTCAACCATGATGAATTCCTTCGGTAAGGCGGTTTAAATGGCACGCGGCCGGTCGTGCGACGCGGCCGCGTGTGGCGCCGGACGTGCCGGCAGGTGCTTATTTCGAGACGATGCTGGCCGATTCGATCACGACCGGCTGGGCCGGCACGTCCTGCATCGGGCCGCGCGAGGTTGTTGCGACGCCTTCGATCTTCTTCACGACGTCGAGGCCCGATACTACCTTGCCGAACACCGCATAGCCGTTGCCGTCCGGGTTCGGGTAGTCGAGGCCGCTGTTGTCGACCGTGTTGATGAAGAACTGTGCGGTGGCCGAATTCGGATCGCTCGTGCGTGCCATCGCGATCGTGCCGGTCAGGTTCTTCAGACCATTGCGGCTTTCCAGCGGGATCGGCGCGCGCGTCGGCTTCTCCTCGAAGTTGGTCTTGTAGCCGCCGCCCTGGATCATGAAGCCCTTGATTACGCGATGGAAGATCGTGCCGTTGTACTGGCCGGCCTTCACGTAATCGAGGAAGTTGGCGACCGTTTTCGGCGCCTTCTCCGGGTAGAGCTCGACGCGGATGTCGCCCTGCGAGGTCTTCAGCTGCACGACGGGGTGCGCGGTAGCCGATTGCGCGAACGCGGGCGCGGTCGCGAGAAGGGCGGCGCCGCCAAGCGCCAGCAACAGACGTTTCATTGCGATCCTCAGGTTGGGAGGGAAGAAAGGTTGCGCCGCTTACTGCGACGGCGCGACGTACGGCGCCGCCAGCGCCCCCGACGGCCCGTTGAACTGGAACGTCGGCGACATCGGCAGCGTGGTGGTGCTCACGTTCGCGGCGGCGCGGTCGGTATACTCGCGCGTTGCCGGCGTGACGGCGCGCGCGTTCGCGGCGGACTTCGGCGGCGATATGATCTTCTGCAGATCGGCGAGGCGCTGGGCCGTCGCGCCGCTCGTGTGGCCGAGCGATTGCGCGCGCTTGTACGATTCGGCCGCGAGGCGCAGGTACAGGTCGCCGAGGTTCTCGTACGCGAGCGTGTAGCTCGGGTTCGATTGCGTCGCGGTGACGAGCGCGCTTCGCGCTTCGTCGTAGCGCCCGTGCTTCGCGTAGAGCGCCGCGAGGTTGTTGTAGGGTTCGGGGAGTTCGGGGTACGCCTGCGTGATCGCGACGAATTGCTGGATCGCGTCGTCATCGCGGTTCAGGCGCGCGAGCACGGTGCCGCGCTTGAACTGCGCCTGTACGTCGTGCGGGTTCGCCGTGATGCGGGCGTCGAGTTGCGCGAGCGCCTGTTTCCACTGCTTGCCGGCGATCGACGCGTCGATTTCAGGGGTGCCGTCGGCGACGGCCGGGGCCTTTTGCGCATGCGCCGCAGGGGCTGCGAAAAGCGCCAGCGCGACGCCCATGACGGCGGTCGCAACGAGGGTCGCAGCGCTCGGCGCGCGGCCGCGATGAGGTTTCATAGGCGTAAATCGGAATGTTATACTCCGAGCCATTCTAACAAAACGTCTGCGCGTTCCGGCGAGCCGCAGACAGTCTTTCTTTGCCTCTCGTGGCCGTCACCGCTGTGCTTGCAGCCTGACCGCCCCATGTGATATCGAGGACGCGCGGCGTCGTGCCGCAGCAGGTGGTCCGTCCGTTTCGCATGCTGGGCGAGCTTCGCCAGGGCGGTTTCCTTCGGCTCACGGTTCATCTCTATGGAATCACTGCGCATCTACAACACGCTCGCGCGTGACAAGCAAGTTTTCGTGCCGCGCCATTCCGGCGAAGTGCGGATGTACGTATGCGGGATCACCGTCTACGACTATTGTCACGTGGGCCACGCGCGCATGCTGGTCGTGTTCGATCTCGTCCAGCGCTGGTTGCGTGCGATCGGCTATCGGGTCACGTACGTGCGCAACATCACCGACATCGACGACAAGATCATTCGCCGCGCGGTCGAGAACGGCGAGACGATCAAGTCGCTGACCGACAGGTTCATCGGCGCGATGCACGAGGATGAAGCCGCGCTCGGGATCCAGCGGCCCGACATCGAGCCGCGTGCGACGCAGTTCATTCCGCAGATGCTCGGGATGATCGAGAAGCTCGAGACGAACGGCTACGCGTACCAGGCGGGCGACGGCGACGTCAATTATTCGGTGCGCAAGTTCGCGAACTACGGGAAGCTGTCGGGCAAATCGCTCGACGATCTGCGCGCGGGCGAACGCGTCGCCGCGAACGACGCGAAGGAAGATCCGCTCGATTTCGTGCTGTGGAAGCGTGCGAAGGCCGACGATCCGGAAGGCACGTCGTGGGCGTCGAAGTACGGGATGGGCCGGCCGGGCTGGCACATCGAGTGCTCGGCGATGGGCTGCACGCTGCTCGGCGAGCATTTCGACATTCACGGCGGCGGCCAGGATCTGCAATTCCCGCACCACGAAAACGAGATTGCGCAGAGCGAGGGCGCGACCGGCACGACGTTCGTCAATTACTGGATGCACAACGGCTTCGTGCAGGTCGACAACGAGAAGATGTCGAAATCGCTCGGAAACTTCTTCACGATCCGCGAAGTGCTCGAGCGGTACGATGCCGAGGTCATGCGCTTTTTCATCGTGCGCACGCACTACCGGTCGCCGCTCAACTACAGCGACGTGCATCTCGACGATGCGCGCGCGTCGCTCACGCGCCTGTACACGGCGCTGAAGGATGTCGAGCCCGACGCGCTCGCGCTCGACTGGAACGAGCCGCACGCGCAGCGCTTCGCGGCCGCGATGAACGACGACATCAACACGCCGGTCGCGGTGGCAACGCTGTTCGAGCTTGCGGGCGAAGTCAACCGCACGCGCGATGCGTCGCTCGCGCGGCAACTGAAACAACTCGCGGGCCTGCTGGGCCTGCTCGGCCGCGAACCGCGCGCGTTCCTGCAGCACGGCGCCGGCACCGCGCAGGCGGGCGGGCTCGCGGCCGACGAGATCGAAGCGAAGATCGCCGCGCGCATCGCGGCGAAACAAGCGAAGGACTATGCCGAAGCGGACCGGATCCGGGCGGAACTGCTCGGGGCCGGGATCGCTCTTGAAGACAAACCGGGCGGATCCACCGAATGGCGTCGCGTATGAGCGCGGCGCGTTCCACTGACCGATCCGTCAGGTAGGAGGCAAGATGGCAACGGCCAGAAAAGCGCCGGTCAGGCGTGCGACTCCGGTCGCCGCGCGTCCGGCAGCCAAGCGCGCGCCAGCGGCGAAGGCGGACGCGACGCGCGCCGTGCCGAACGGCGCGCTCAACGGTCATGCGAAGCCCGCGCGCGCGAAAGGCGCGGATGCGGGGCAGCCGGAGGCTGCGATGGCGGCCGCCGACGCGGCCCGCAAGACGCGTGCGTCCGAGGCGGCAGCCGACGGCGTCGATGGCGTCGATGGCGTCGTGCGTCCCGCATACTGGGACAAGGCGTGCGCCGATCTCGTCAAGCGCGACCGGATCATGAAGAAGCTGATTCCGAAGTTCGGTCCCGCGCATCTCGTGAAGCGCGGCGATCCGTTCGTCACGCTCGCGCGTTCGGTCGTCGGCCAGCAGATCTCGGTGCCGTCTGCACAGGCGCTGTGGGCGCGCATCGAGGATGCGTGTCCGAAACTCGCACCGCAGCCGGTCATCCGGCTCGGCGCGGACAAGCTGATTGCGTGCGGGTTGTCCAAGCGCAAGACGGAATACATCCTCGATCTCGCGCAACACTTCGTGTCCGGCGCGCTGCACGTCGACAAATGGACGTCGATGGACGACGAGGACGTGATCGCGGAACTCACGCAGATCCGCGGCATCAGCCGCTGGACGGCCGAGATGTTCCTGATCTTCAACCTGTCGCGGCCGGACGTGCTGCCGCTCGACGATCCGGGCCTGATCCGCGCGATCAGCGTCAATTACTTCAGCGGAGAACCCGTCACGCGCAGCGAGGCGCGGGAAGTGGCCGCCAACTGGGAGCCGTGGCGCACCGTCGCGACCTGGTACATGTGGCGCAGCCTCGACGCGCCTGACGCCGACGCCTGATTGACGGCTATCGGGTTTTAAACATCAATAGTTGAGAGCTGGTCTTGCGTATCGCGTGCGCGGGTAGAATACGCGCTGCCGCAAGACCCAAGGATTCGAACACATGAAGACCACGTTTCTGGATTTCGAACAGCCGATCGCCGAACTCGAGGCCAAGATCGAAGAACTGCGATTCGTGCAGGACGACTCGGCTGTCGATATTTCGGAAGAAATCGAGCGGCTGTCGAAGAAAAGCCAGCAACTGACGAAGGACCTCTACGCGAATCTGTCGCCGTGGCAGGTTTCGCAGATCGCGCGGCATCCGCAGCGTCCGTACACGCTCGATTACGTTGCGGAACTGTTTACCGATTTTCACGAGCTGCATGGCGACCGCGCATTCGCGGACGACCTGTCGATCGTCGGCGGTCTCGCGCGTTTCGGCGGCCACCCGTGCATGGTGATCGGCCATCAGAAGGGCCGCGACACGAAGGAGCGCGCTGCGCGCAACTTCGGGATGCCGCGTCCGGAAGGCTATCGCAAGGCCGAACGCCTGATGCGTCTCGCCGAGAAGTTCGGGCTGCCGATCTTCACGTTCGTCGACACGCCGGGCGCGTACCCGGGCATCGGTGCGGAAGAGCGCGGCCAGTCGGAGGCGATCGGCCGCAACCTATACGTGATGGCCGAACTGAAGACGCCGATCATCACGACGGTGATCGGCGAGGGCGGTTCGGGTGGTGCGCTCGCGATCGCCGTGGCCGACACCGTGATGATGCTGCAGTTCTCGACCTATTCGGTGATCTCGCCGGAAGGCTGCGCGTCGATTCTGTGGAAGAGCGCCGCGAAGGCGCCCGAAGCCGCGGAAGCGCTGGGCCTGACCGCGCATCGACTGAAGGCGCTCGGCCTGATCGACAAGATCATCAACGAGCCGCTCGGCGGCGCGCATCGCGATCCGAAGGGCATGGCCGCGCTACTGCGTCGCGCGCTCGCCGATTCGCTGCGTCAGTTCCAGGGCATGAGCATCGATGCGTTGCGCGAGCGTCGCTTCGAGCGCCTGATGGCCTACGGCAAGTTCAAGGAAACCACGCCCGGCGCATGACCGGCGTGCTCGCATCGCGCGCCGTGCGGCGCGCGCTTCTCTCGTGATCCCCCCGACCGAATTTTCCGCCGACCGCGTCGTACTCGATGCGGTCGGCGTTGCGCTTTCCGACGTCCCGTCCGATGCACGCATCGCGATCGCGTACAGCGGCGGCCTCGACTCGACGGTGCTGCTCGACGCGGCCGTGCGCGTCGCAGGCACTGCGCGTTGCGTGGCGCTGCATGTGCACCACGGCCTGAGCGAGAATGCCGACGCGTGGGTCGCGCACGCGCAAGCGACGGCCGACCGGCTCGGCGTCGCGTTCGATGCGGAGCGTGTCGATGTGCCGCGCGACAGCGGTCTCGGCATCGAGGCGACGGCGCGTGAGCGTCGTTATGCGGTGCTCGACGCGATGTGCGAACGTCACGGTGCGGTCGCGCTATGGGTCGCGCAGCATGCGGACGACCAGGCGGAGACGGTGCTGCTGCAGTTGTTGCGCGGCGCGGGGATCGCCGGTCTGGCCGCAATGGCGCCGCGCTATCGCCCGGACGGCGCGAGCGTCGAGCGCGTGCGTCCGCTGCTCCGATTGTTGCGCGCGCAACTGGAGCGTTATGCGGCGCAGCGCGAACTCACATGGATCGACGACGAATCGAACGGCGACACGCGTTATGCGCGCAATGCGCTGCGCATCGACGTGCTGCCGGCGCTTGCCGTGCATTTCCCGGGCTTTCGCGATGCGCTGGGCCGAGCGGCCCAGCATGCGGCCGCCGCACAGCGGCTGCTCGACGATCTGGCCGAACTGGATTTCGCGACTGCCGCGCGCGACGACGGACGCGCGCTGTCGCGCGATGCGCTGGTCGCGTTCGACGATGCGCGCGGCGCGAACCTGCTGCGTTTCTGGATGCGCCGGCTCGGCTTGCCGAGTGCGTCCGCCGGCCGGCTCGCGAACATGATGCGGCAGTTGCGGGCCGCGCACGATGCGCATGCGCTGCGTGTCGATCACGCGGGCCAGTGCCTGAGGCTGTATCGCGATGTCGTGTACTGGGAGGCGGGCGACAGTGCCGAGCCGGCCGATGACGGCACCGGGACGCCGCACCCGGAATCGGTGCTCGGCTGGGACGGACAGGAAATCTGGCGCCTGCCGGCGTGGCGCGGCACGTTCGTGTTCGCGCCGGCCGAAGCAGGCAGCGACGGGGCGGTGCCGGAGGCGCTGCTGCGCGCCGCGGCGCTTGCCGCGCGTGCCCGCGCGGGCGGCGAGCGGATGCGCACGTCGCCCGGCGGCCCGGGCCGCACGTTGAAGAACCTGTTCCAGGAGCGCGGCGTGCCGGCATGGCAGCGCGACGTGCCGTTGTTGTTCGCGGGCGATCGGCTCGTCTACGTGCCGCGGCTCGGCATCAATCACGGCGACGGATTGTCCGGCGACGGTGCGTGGCGCCGGATCGAGTGGCGTCCCGACCTGCTGATCGCGTAGCTGCGGCAGGTTTCCGGCGGCGCGATCGCTCGCCGGTTTTCACCATTTGGTAAACAGCGTCGGAACGCCTGCCGGCGCGGCGATCGGCTTGTCAAGCGGGCCTCTATCGGGTACGCTCGGACGTTTGCTCGGCTCGATTTTTGAGCGATTTGTGCAGGTTTTCCGCGTGACGTACCCGGTTTGCGCGGCCTGATCGGCCTTCCGGGCAAAATCCGTCACGCTTGCGTGTTGCGTCCCAGCCGTTCTCCTCGTCGTCCGTCCACAGCCACAAGCCGCGTGACCGAACGGCAACGCGGCCTGCCCAGCGCGCCCGTGCGGTTTCACCTCCAGTTCAGAACGACAATGGCACTCATCGTACACAAATACGGCGGCACTTCGATGGGCTCGGTCGAGCGCATCAAGAACGTCGCGAAACGCGTCGCAAAATGGCATCAGGCCGGGCACCAGATGGTGGTCGTGCCGTCCGCGATGTCCGGCGAAACCAACCGTCTGCTCGGTCTCGCGAAAGAGATTTCGAGCCAGCCGAGCCCGCGTGAGCTCGACATGATCGCATCGACCGGCGAGCAGGTCAGCGTCGGCCTGCTGTCGATCGCGTTGCAGGAAATCGGCGTCGAAGCCGTGAGCTATGCAGGCTGGCAAGTGCCGATCAAGACGGACAGCGCTTTCACGAAGGCACGCATCCACTCGATCGACGACGAACGCGTGAAGGCCGATCTGAACGCAGGCAAGGTCGTGATCATCACGGGCTTCCAGGGCGTCGATCCCGACGGCCACATCACGACGCTGGGCCGTGGCGGCTCGGATACGTCGGCGGTGGCGGTTGCGGCCGCGCTGGGTGCCGAAGAGTGTCTGATCTACACGGACGTCGACGGCGTCTACACGACCGATCCGCGCGTGGTCGAAGAGGCGCGACGCCTCGATCGCGTGACGTTCGAGGAAATGCTGGAAATGGCCAGCCTCGGCTCGAAGGTCCTGCAGATCCGCTCGGTCGAATTCGCCGGCAAATACCAGGTGAAGACGCGTGTGCTGTCGAGCCTGACCGATCCGCTGATTGCGCTCGACGAAGAAATGCGCTCGGGCACCCTGATTACTTTTGAAGAAGACGAGACCATGGAAAAGGCAGTCATTTCCGGCATCGCGTTCCAGCGCGACGAAGCACGCATTGCTGTGATGGGCGTGCCCGACAAGCCCGGCATCGCGTATCAGATCCTCGGCCCGGTCGCCGATGCGAACGTCGACGTCGACATGATCATCCAGAACCAGAGCGTCGAAGGGAAGACGGACTTCACGTTCACGGTCGGCCGCGGCGACTACCAGAAGGCGATGGACATCCTGACCAACCAGGTGCAGGGCCATGTGAGCGCCGAGCGCGTGCAGGGCGACCCGAAGGTGTCGAAGGTGTCGGTCGTCGGCGTCGGCATGCGTTCGCACGTGGGCGTCGCGAGCAAGATGTTCCGCACGCTGTCGGAAGAGGGCATCAACATCCAGATGATCTCGACGTCCGAAATCAAGATTTCGGTGCTGATCGACGAAAAATACATGGAACTGGCCGTCCGCGCACTGCACAAGGCTTTCGAACTCGATCAGGCAGCGTGAATTTTTTGTGATGCATTGAAGAAAATGCATCACGGAAATTGACGGCCGGTTCGAAACCCTATATTATTTCGTTCTCGTCGCACTGCCTCCCTGGTGCGAGCGAAAGTTTGGGAGACGTGGCCGAGAGGTCGAAGGCACTCCCCTGCTAAGGGAGCATCTGGGCCAAAACCTGGATCGAGGGTTCGAATCCCTCCGTCTCCGCCAAAAGCGGTGACAAAGCCCCGCAAGTTCTCGGACTTGCGGGGCTTTTTCTTTTCCCCTTCGTTTTTTGGACTCGCCGATCGGCGCGTACTTGGTCCGGATAGCCAATCAATGCTCGACTTGGGCGACGCACATGCGCTAAATAGACGTATCGCCCGTAGCGCCCCAAGCTGGAGTCCAGGCACGCATGCATTCCGTACTGACTTTTCTTTCTCATCGACCCGTCGACGGGCTCGTTGCCAACCACGAGCATTACGCAGGACGCCACGGCTACCGGCATACGATCGTCGACGGCATGCATGTGTACGGCGAGCGCCAGCAGGTGCTGCACAAGTACCACGCAATCGTCGCGCAACTCGTCGCGATGGAGCAGGGCGCGTTGCTGCTCGTGCTCGATCCGTTCTCGGTCGTATTCGGCGAGCATGCGCTGCCGGACGTCGCGAACGGCTACGACGCGATCCTCACGACGCAGACGTCGCAATCGCCGCTACCCGCGGCAAGCGGCATGATCTTTCGCAATGTGCCCGACGTGCGCGAGCGCTTGCGCAAGCTCGCGGTCGAACTGGGCGAGTGGGCGATGCGCCTGCCGGCGCGGCGGCACGCATGCGAGGCGACGCTGCTTGCCGCGCATTTCCCGCCGCTGCCGTTCGATCAGCCGCTCGCGAGCGGCTATTTCGCATCGGCCCAAACGGTGTGGGCCGATGCGTATGCCATCGATGCCGTCGTCGCCGCAGATCCGCTCGTTGCGCACCATGCGCCCGAATGGCGACAGTCGGACGGTGAGTGGGCGCCACCGCCGGACTACGACTTTCGCTACGTGGTCGCACTCGTCGACGACGCGGAGCGGGCCCGGCGCGGCGAGCAGCCGCGCGCGATGGACGACTGGCGTGCCGCGCAGCAGCGGCCGCGCGAACCGGCGCGACATGTGAATCCGCATGCGCGCATTGCGTTCGTGAGTCTGCACACGTCGCACATCGCCGGCTACGGCGATCTGCACGAGGAGAACTTCGTGCGCTACTGCACGCGCCACGGCTATGCGTACCATGCGTATCGCGAGCCGCCGGCGTTCCTGCCGGCAGGCATCGATGCGAACTGGGCGAAGCTGCATCTGATTCGCGAACATCTGCCGGATCATGCGTTCGTGTTCTGGGTCGACGCGGACATCCTCGCGATCGACCAGAGTCAACCGGTCGACGGCGTGATCGACGGCCGCGATTTCGTGATCGGCACCGACCATACGGCCTGGGCGATCAACTCGTGCATGATCGGCGTGCGCAATGTCGCGCCGATGCGCGAACTGGTCGAGCGCATGTGTGCGCGCATCGAGAGCTTCGACGATCGATCGTCCGTCTACGCGAGCGGCGGCGATCAGCAGGCGATCTATGTCGAGTTGCTGCAGGCGGGCATGATCGACGCGCGCTTCATCGTCGACGCGATCACGCTTGCGACTTCGCCGGTTTATGCGACGCCCGACAGTCGCTTCGTTCATTTCCCCGCACAACACAACCACTACCGCGCGGTGGCGATGCGCATATGGGATCGGCTGAGTCATCGGCGCTAGCCGGAAGGACTGCGACACGCGGCATCGCGCGCCCTCGGGGCGCTTTGATGATGGCAAAACGAAAGAAAAATGAAAGTATCGTTGTAAGATTTGTGCCGGGCGTGCTCATCGTTCCCTGCATCCTGTTCAGGCACGCCAAAACAGCGGTCTGACGACAAAAATGCGGCATCGCACCGATTCGCGCGCGTCGCGACCTTCGATAATACAAAAAATTACATATAAAAATCAGGTGGTTGCAAACGCGTCGAAGAACTAGAGTCTGTTGCGATGCAAAATTTCTCCAATCGATTTATCCTCGTTAACCCGATTGCGCTTGAGCCGCGTCAAACTTCGTTCTGACGTTGCTTTACATTTTGCCAACAAGGGTGATTCGCGAAATCTATCTTACGATTTGATTTCGATTCTTTCGTCCCGCCTGTCCCGATGCAGTGCGCGACCCTCTCTAGGTTTGTTGACATGCATGATTTTCCCTTTCTGAGCCTGGCGATCTGGGCTCCGATCCTGGTCGGCGCGTGCCTGCTACGTGCCGGCAGCGACCATCATCCCAATCGCACGAGGTTGATCGCGCTCATCGGCGCACTGATCGGGCTGGCAGCAGTCGTCCCGCTCGTCACCGGTTTCGATTCGCATTCGGCTGCGATGCAGTTCGTCGAAACCCGCGACTGGCTTGCTGCATTCAACTCGGGCTGGCGTGTGGGCATCGACGGCGCATCGCTTTGGCTCGTCGTGCTGACCGCGTTCACGACGCTCATCGTGGTGATCGCATCGTGGGAATCGATCACGGTTCGCATCGCGCAGTATTACGCGTCGTTCCTGATCCTGTCGGGGCTGATGGTCGGCGTGTTCGTCGCGCAGGACGGGCTGCTGTTCTTCATTTTCTTCGAGGCGACGCTGATCCCACTGTACCTGCTGATCGGTACGTGGGGCCGTGAGCATCGTGTGTACGCGGCGGTGAAGTTCTTCTTCATCTCGTTCGCGGGTTCGCTGCTGCTGCTGATGGCGATGCTCTACCTGTATGCGAAGTCGCACACGTTCGACATGAATGCATGGCGCACGCTGGAGCTCGGCTTCTCGCCTCAGCTGCTGGTGTTCCTCGGCTTCTTCGCCGCGTTCGCGGTCAAGGTGCCGATGTGGCCGGTTCACACGTGGCTGCGCGACGTCTATACGGACGGCCCGACCGGCGCCGCGCTGATGCTCGCGATGCTGAAGCTCGGCGGTTACGGTTTCCTGCGCTTCGCGCTGCCGATCACGCCTGATGCAGCGCACTTCTTCGCGCCGGCCGTGATCGCACTGTCGCTGTTCGCGATCGTCTACGCGAGCCTGGTCGCGCTGGCGCAGACCGATCTCACCAAGCTGCTGGCGTATTCGACGGTCGCGCACATGGGGATCGTCACGCTCGGCCTGTTCCTGTTCAACCAGATCGGCGTCGCGGGCGCGATCGTGCAACTCGTCTCGTACGGTTTCGTCGCTGGCGCAATGCTGCTTTGCGTGAGCGTGCTGGTCGATCGCACCAAGCAGCGCGAGATCGCCGCATACGGCGGCGTGGCCGGCGTGATGCCGCGCTTCGCGATGTTCGCGGTGCTGTTCGCGATGGCCAACGTGGGCCTGCCGGGCACGTCGGGATTCGTCGGCGAATTCATGGTCATCATGGGCGCGATCCGTTTCAACTTCTGGATCGGCGCCATCGCGGCGCTCACGTTGATCCTCAGCGCATCGTACACGCTGTGGATGATCAAGCGCGTCGTGTTCGGCAAGGTCGATAACGCACGTGTCGCGAAGCTCTCCGACCTTAGCCGCCGCGAGATCGTGGTATTCGCGTCGTTCGCACTGATCGTGCTGGGCGTCGGCATTTATCCGAAGCCGTTCACCGATGCAATCGACCCGACCGTCGCGCAACTGATCGAAGACGCCAGCCGCTCGAAGGTGCCGGCAGGGGACGGCATCACGCCGCCGCAGCCGGCCTACATGGCCTCTGCGCACAACTGACCGCAGTGCTGGCGCACGACGGCCGCATCGCATGACGATGCGGCCGTTGCGCGCACATCCATCGGAGCAGGTGCCGAGCGCACCTGCCAACTTGCGCCTGCATGAAATCGCCCCGCGACAATCTGTCTCACAGCAGATTTTGCAATGATGATTTGCCGCATCCACCGGTTTTTCATCGTGCGCGCGCGACGTATGATTCGGCCCACTTTCGTGGATCGAATGCGCATCGGGCATACGCTACGGATTCAATGACCCCTCGGGCTGTGTGATGAAAAGAAAAGCTTCAAAAGGCTGGACGGCGCTGATGTCAATCGGCGCGGCGCTGAGCCTGTCAGGCTGTAATTTAGATGTACTAAATCCGAAAGGGAGTGTCGGTGCCGCCGAAAAGGCACTGATCGCAACCTCCACTTGGGCGATGCTGATCGTCGTCGTGCCGGTGATTCTGCTCACGCTGTGGTTCGCGTGGCGTTATCGCGCGTCGAATCGCAACGCCACCTACGCGCCGAACTGGTCGCACTCGACCGCGATCGAAGTCGTGATCTGGACGGTGCCGACGCTGATCATCCTGTTTCTCGGCGTGCTCACGTGGAAGACCACGCACGAGCTCGATCCGTACAAGCCGCTCGAGTCGTCGGTGAAACCGATCGACGTCGAGGTCGTCGCGCTCGACTGGAAGTGGCTGTTCATCTATCCGGAACTCGGCATCGCGTCGGTGAACCAGCTCGCGATTCCGGTCGGTACGCCGGTGAACTTCCGCATCACGTCGGATTCGGTGATGAACTCGTTCTTCATTCCGCAGCTCGGCGGCCAGGTCTACGCGATGGCCGGCATGCAGACGCGCCTGCACCTGATCGCCGACGAAGCCGGCGATTACGCGGGCACGTCGGCCAACTTCAGCGGCCGTGGCTTCTCCGACATGAAGTTCCGCACGCTGGCCGAGCCGCGCGAGCAGTTCGACGCATGGGTGCAGAAGGTCAAGGCATCGCCTGACCGTCTCGACGCGACCGTGTACGGCTCGGTTGCGCAGCCGAGCGAGAAGGCGCCGGTGCGCTACTTCTCGTCGGTCGATCCGCGGCTCTTCCACAACATCATCGCGAAATACAACGATGGCCACGTCCTCGATCTGAAGGACGCCGCCTGCGGCACGAAGGGGTAACGCATGTTCGGCAAACTCACACTATCGGCGATCCCGTTCGATCAGCCCATCATCATGGTGGCCGGTGCCTTCATGGGGCTGGCCGTTCTGGGCGTGCTCGCCGGCCTGACGATCACCGGCCGCTGGAAGTGGCTGTGGACGGAGTGGCTGACGACGGTCGACCACAAGAAACTCGGCGTGATGTACATCATCGTCGCGCTGATCATGCTGCTGCGCGGCTTCGCCGACGCGATCATGATGCGCATGCAGCTCGCGCTCGCGTACAACGCGCCCGGCTACCTGCCGCCGCACCACTATGACCAGATCTTCACGGCACACGGCGTGATCATGATCTTCTTCATGGCGATGGTGTTCATGGTCGGCCTGATGAACCTCGTCGTGCCGCTGCAGATCGGCGCACGCGACGTCGCGTTCCCGTTCATCAACTCGCTCTCCTTCTGGATGACGGCGGTCAGCGCGATCCTGATCAACATCTCGCTCGTGATCGGCGAATTCGCACAGACGGGCTGGCTCGCATACCCGCCGCTGTCGGAACTGCAGTTCAGTCCGGGGGTAGGGGTCGACTACTACCTGTGGGCGCTGCAGATCTCGGGTGTCGGCACGCTGCTGACCGGCGTGAACTTCTTCGTGACCATCATCAAGATGCGCGCGCCCGGCATGACGCTGATGAAGATGCCGGTATTCACGTGGACGGCCCTCTGCACGAACGTGCTGATCATGGCGTCGTTCCCGATCCTGACCGCGACGCTCGCGCTGCTCGGTCTCGACCGTTACCTCGGCATGCACTTCTTCACGAACGAAGCCGGCGGCAACGCGATGCTGTACCTGAACCTGATCTGGGCGTGGGGCCATCCCGAGGTCTACATCCTGATCCTGCCTGCGTTCGGCATCTTCTCGGAAGTCATCGCGACGTTCTCGAAGAAGCCGCTGTTCGGCTACAAGACGATGGTGTACGCGACCTGCGCGATCATGGTGCTGTCGTTCCTCGTGTGGCTGCATCACTTCTTCACGATGGGCTCCGGCGCGAACGTGAACGCGTTCTTCGGCATCATGACGATGATCATCGCGATCCCGACCGGCGTGAAGGTGTTCAACTGGCTGTTTACGATGTATCGCGGCCGGATCGAATTCACGACGCCCGTCCTGTGGACGATCGGCTTCATGGTCACGTTCACGATCGGCGGGATGACCGGTGTGATGATGGCGATTCCGGGTGCGGACTTCGTGCTGCACAACAGCCTGTTCCTGATCGCGCACTTCCATAACGTGATCATCGGTGGCGTGCTGTTCGGCTATCTCGCGGGCTTCAACTACTGGTTCCCGAAGGCGTTCGGCTTCAAGCTGAACGAGAAGCTCGGCAAGGCTGCGTTCTGGTTCTGGCAGGTCGGCTTCTACGTCGCATTCGTGCCGCTGTACGTGCTCGGCTTCATGGGCATGACGCGTCGTCTGAACCACTACGACAACCCGGCGTGGCATCCGTGGCTGTTGGTCGCAGCATTCGGCGCCGTGCTGATCGCGATCGGCATCGCATGTCAGCTGCTGCAACTGGTCGTCAGCATCCGCAACCGCAACCTGCCGGAATACCGCGATACCACAGGCGATCCGTGGGGCGGCCGCACGCTCGAGTGGGCCACCACGTCGCCGCCGGCGGACTACAACTTCGCGGTGATCCCGCAAGTGCGCACGCTGGACGCGTACGCCGACATGAAGGCACGTGGCGATGCCCGTCCGAACCCGGCATCGATCCGCGACATCCACATGCCGTCGAATACGTGTGCGGGTCTCGTGGTCGCGATCTTCAGCCTCGTGCTGGGCTTCGCACTGGTGTGGCATATCTGGTGGATGGCGATCGGCGGCCTGGTCGGGATCGTCGCGACGCTCGTGATCTATAGCTCGCGTGACAACGACGGCTACTACATCCCGGCGACCAAGGTGCGCAAGATCGAAGAGAAGCAACCGGCGGTGCGCGTGGCCACGCGTGTCGACGACGTGGAACTGGAGGCCAACTGATGTTGCAGAAAACCTTGAGCGCAACCTTGCTCGAGCACGACGACCATCCGCCGTCGCACTCGGTGTTCGGCTTCTGGCTGTATCTGATGACCGACTGCGTGATCTTCGCGGCGCTGTTCGGGACGTTCGCCGTGCTGGGCAACCAGTATGCGGGCGGTCCGACCGCGAAGGACCTGTTCGACATTCCGGGCGTCGCGCTGGAAACTGCCGCGCTGCTGCTGTCGAGCATCACCTACGGCTTCGCGATGCTGGCCGCGTACAAGCAGCGCCGCGGCGTGATGCTTGCCTGGCTGGCAGTGACGTTCCTGCTCGGCGCGGCGTTCCTCACGATGGAACTGCGCGAGTTCTCGCACCTGATCGCGGAAGGTGCAGGCCCGCAACGCAGCGCGTTCCTGTCGGCGTTCTTCACGCTGGTCGGCACGCACGGCCTGCACGTGACGGCGGGCCTGCTGTGGATGGTCGTGCTCGCCGGGCAGATCGTGCTGCGCGGCGGCGACCTGACCGATCGCGACCTGCGTCGTCTGACGTGCCTGAGCCTTTTCTGGCACTTCCTCGACATCGTGTGGATCTGCGTGTTTTCCTTTGTCTATCTTGCGAGCGTGATCTAAATGGCCCATTCGCATTCGTCTCAACTCGAAGAAGGTCACGGCAGCGTCGGCGGCTATGTCGCCGGCTTCATCCTGTCGGTGCTGCTCACGGCCGCATCGTTCGGCCTGGTGATGGAAGGCGTGCTGTCGCCGCACGCGTCGCTGATCGCGCTTGCCGCGCTCGCGCTCGTGCAGATCGTCGTGCACCTCGTGTACTTCCTGCACATGAACGGTTCGTCGGGCCAGCGCTGGAACGTGATGGCGTTCAGCTATACCGTGCTGACCGCGGCGATCCTGATCGTCGGGACGTTGTGGGTGATGCACAACGTCAGCATGAACATGATGTCGCGCTGAGCGATGTCGCGGCGCAACGCGCCCGCCATGAAGAAGCGGCACGCGAGTGCCGCTTTTTTTTCGCCTGCGAAATCCGCGCGCATCATTTCAATCGCATTGGCAGGGCGAACGAGCGTCCGGACGCAGTATGATTCGACGCGCGTCCGGACGAGAAGCCCGGCGGGCAGGCCGGAGCGGCGCGCCCGGCAGTGGTCGGGCCGTCAATTGTTACAAGACGTTAGCGGGCGCTTCCCGTTGCGATGCCGCGCATCAGTTCTTACAAACTTGAAATATGCTGGGACGGCGCTTGCCGTTATAGTCGAATCACACATGACACAACTCAAAGAGGAATCCATGAAGACTTTGCGTGTTGCCTCGCTCTTGACCGGTATGACGGCCTTGCTCGTGTCGGGCGCAGCAATGGCGGGAGTCAATGTCGGGATCAACGTCGGCGTGCCGGCTCCGGTCTACGTCGCGCCCGCGCCCGTGTATGCGCCGCCGCCTCCGCCGGTCGTCTATCAGCCGGCGCCCATGTACGCTCCCGCGCCGGCGATCGTGATCGGCTGGCACGGCGATCGCTACTGGGACGGCCGCCGCTACTGGGGCCGCGACGAGTGGTATCGTCATCATGGCCGCGGCTGGGGCGGCGATCGTGGTCACGGGGACCACGGCCGCCACGGCTGGCACTGATCGACATGCCGCACGCGCGCGACGCGTGCGCGCACGAGAAAAACCGCCTTCGTGGCGGTTTTCTTTTGTCCGCGCGAATCGTGCGCGGGCGTTGCGGGCGCGGCGGCTGCAGGCAAGAACTGCCGCGGGATGGCTCGACGCCGAATTGAATGGGTAGAATCGACCCTCGTTACACCCCTCAATCGACCGACAGGGCCTCTATGACGAAGGGTTCGCCCCGGATTGTCGCCGCGCGCATCCGCTTCGGGGCCGCACATGCCGTACGGGTTGCCGGCCGCACGGCGGCAGTATTGGCAATACAGGCGGTGCTGGCCGCGACGGCCGCACACGCAGCGTATGCGATCGCGCAATACGGCGAGCCGAAATATCCGCCGGGCTTCAAGCATTTCGACTACGTCAATCCGGACGCGCCGAAGGGCGGCACACTCGTGCTCGCCAACCCGAACCGGCTCACGTCGTTCGACAAGTTCAATCCGTTCACGATGCGCGGCAATCCCGCGCCGGGCATCGACATGCTGTTCGAGAGTCTCGCGACTGGCAGCCTCGACGAACCGGCTTCCGCGTACGGGCTGCTCGCCGACGACATCGAGATCGCGCCGGACCGCCGCTCGGTCACATTCCATCTGAACCCGCGCGCACGCTTCTCCAACGGCGACCCGGTCACGGCCGACGACGTCAAGTATTCGTTCGACACGCTGAAGAGCAAGCTCGCCGCGCCGCAGTTCGGCGCGTATTTCGCCGACATCGCGAAGGCCGTGGTGGTCGACCCGGCGACCGTGCGCTTCGAGTTCCGCAGTGCGAATCGCGAGTTGCCGCTGATTGCCGGTGGCGTGCCGGTGTTCTCGCACAAGTGGGGCTTGCGCGCGGACGGCTCGCGCATCCCGTTCGACCAGCTCGCGTTCGAGCAGCCGATCGGCAGCGGGCCGTACCTGATCGAGCGCTACGACAACGGCCGAACGATCACGTACCGGCGCAACCCCGCGTACTGGGGCGCCGATCTGCCGGTGCGGGTCGGCACCAACAACTTCGAGCGGATCGTCTACAAGCTGTACGGCGACGGCGTCGCGCGGCTCGAGGCGTTCAAGGCCGGCGAATACGACGTGCTCGTCGAGTACATCGCGCGCAACTGGGCGCGACGCGACGTCGGCAAGCGCTTCGACAGCGGCGAGCTCGTGAAGCGCGAATTCCGCCAGCACAACGGCGCGGGTATGCAGGGTTTCTTCATGAACTTGCGCCGTCCGCTGTTTCGCGATGTGCGCGTGCGCCAGGCGCTCGACCTCGCGTTCGATTTCGAATGGCTGAACCGCCAGTTGTTCTACGGCGCGTACACGCGCCTCGACAGTTATTTCGCCGACACCGACCTGCAGGCAACGGGCACGCCGGACCAGGGCGAGTTGAAGCTGCTCGCGCCGCTGCGCGCGCAACTCGATCCGGCCGTGTTCGGCCCGATGGTCACGCAGCCCGACACCAATCCCCCGGGCTCGCTGCGCGCGAACCTGCTGAAGGCCCGTGTGCTGCTCGCGCAAGCCGGCTGGACCTACCGCGACGGCGCGTTGCGCAATGCGAAGGGCGAACCGTTCTCATTCGAGATCCTCGACGACTCGGGCGCGGCGATGGAAGGCATCGTGACGGCCTACCAGCGCAATCTCGCGAAGCTCGGCATCGACGCGCGTTTTCGCACGGCCGACTATGCGCTGCTGCAAAAGCGGCTCGACGCGTTCGACTACGACATGACGACGGTCCGCTATCCGGGCGTGCAGGTGCCCGGTGCCGAGCAGTTCTCGCGCTTCGACAGCAAGTTCGCCGACGAACCGGGCTCCGACAACATCATCGGCCTGAAGTCGCCGGCCGTCGACGCGTTGCTGCATGCGCTCGGCGCCGCGCAGACCCGCGACGAACTGCTCGATGCGACGCATGCGCTCGACCGCGTGCTGATGCACGGCTATTACGCGGTTCCGCAGTGGTACAGCACCACGCACCGGATCGCGTACAAGCGCACGCTCGCCTATCCGCAAACGCTGCCGCTGTACTATTCGGCCGAGGGCTGGGTCGTGTCGACCTGGTGGGCCAAGCCCGATCACTGATGCTTGCCGGCCCTTCGTTCAACCCAGCCTATCGATCGCGAGTCGACGCCCTATGTGGAGCTACATCCTCAAACGCCTGCTGCTGATGATCCCGACGCTCGTCGGCGTGCTCACGCTCACGTTCGCCGTGATCCAGTTCGTGCCCGGCGGCCCCGTTGAGCAGGCCGTGCAGGAGCTTCGCAAGGGTGCGACGGAGCAGGGCGCGGCGCCGTTCGGCATGCGCGCGCATACGGGCGTCGACGCGCAGCAGCTCGCGCAACTGAAGGCACTGTACGGCTTCGACAAGCCGCCGCTCGAGCGCTACTGGCTGATGCTGAAGCGCTTCGCGCGCTTCGATCTCGGCGACAGCTACTTCAGGCACCAGAGCGTGTGGTCGCTGATCGTGCAGAAGCTGCCGGTGTCGATCAGCATCGGCCTGTGGACGTTCTTCATCACCTACCTGATCTCGGTGCCGCTCGGCATCGCGAAGGCCGTGCGCAACGGCTCGCCGTTCGACGTCGCGACGAGCCTCGTCGTGCTGGTCGGCTATGCGATTCCAGGTTTCGTGCTAGGCGTGCTGCTGCTCGTGCTGTTCGGCGGCGGCTCGTTCTGGCAGCTGTTCCCGCTGCGCGGGCTCACGTCGGACAACTTCGACCAGTTGTCGCTGATCGGCAAGGTGCTCGATTATCTGTGGCACATCGCGCTGCCGATCACGGCGTCGGTCGTCGGCAGCTTCGCCGTCGTCACGATGCTCACGAAGAACGCGTTTCTCGACGAGATCCGCAAGCAGTACGTTCTGACTGCGCGTGCGAAAGGGCTCGCCGAGCGCACCGTGCTGTGGAAGCACGTGTTCCGGAACGCGATGCTGCCGCTGATCGTCGGCTTTCCTGCCGCGTTCATCGGCGCGTTCTTCACGGGCAGCCTGCTGATCGAGACGCTGTTCTCGCTTGACGGCCTCGGGCTGCTGTCGTACGAGTCGGTCGTGCGGCGAGATTATCCGGTCGTGCTCGGCACGCTGTACCTGTTCACGCTGATCGGGCTCGCGACCAAGCTGATCTCCGATCTCTGCTACGTGTGGGTCGACCCGCGCATTCAATTCGACAACCTGGAGCGCTGACATGAAACCGTCCGTTCGCACGCCGCTTGCCGGCGCGCCTGCCCGCATGCCCGGCGTCGCCGGGCGAGGTGCGCGATGAGTCGGGTAGCCGTGTCGTCCCGCACCGACGCGGCACGCGCGCGCGTGTCGCCGTCTCCCGCGCGCCGCGTATGGCAGCGCTTTCGCCAGCAGCGTCTCGGCTACTGGAGCTTCGTGATCTTCGTCATCGCGTTCGCGGCAAGCCTCGCCGCACCGCTGTGGTCGAACGACAAGCCGCTCGTCGTGCACTACGACGGCCACTACTATTTCCCGATGTTCCATGCGTATCCGGAGACGACCTTCGGCGGCGATTTCCCGACGCCGGCGGACTATCTCGATCCGTACGTCCGCAAGCGGATCGAGGCGCCGGGCAACTTCGTCGTCTACCCGCCGAATCGCTACTACTACGACACGCTGAACTACTTCTCGACCGTGCCCAACCCGGCGCCGCCGTCGCGCGCGAACTGGCTCGGTACCGATGCGCAGGGGCGCGACCTGCTCGCGCGGCTCGTGTACGGATTCCGCGTGTCGGTCGAGTTCGGGCTGATCCTGACCGTGATCGGCACGCTGCTCGGGATCGCCGCGGGCGCCGTGCAGGGTTTCTTCGGCGGCCGCATCGACATCGTCGGGCAGCGGCTGATCGAGATCTGGAGTTCGCTGCCCGAGCTTTACCTGCTGATCATCTTCGCGTCGATCTTCGAGCCGAGCTTCCTGCTGCTGATCGTGCTGCTGTCGCTGTTCGGCTGGATCGGGCTCGCCGATTACGTGCGCGCCGAGTTCCTGCGCAACCGTACGCAGGACTACGTGCGCGCGGCCCGCGCGATGGGGCTCACGAACTGGCAGATCATCTGGCGCCACGTGCTGCCGAACAGCCTGACGCCTGTGATCACGTTCCTGCCGTTCCGGATGAGCGGCGCGATCCTCGCGCTCACGAGCCTCGACTTCCTCGGACTCGGCGTGCCGCCGCCGACGCCGAGCCTGGGCGAGTTGCTCGCGCAGGGCAAGGGCAATCTCGATGCGTGGTGGATCTCGCTGTCGACGTTCAGCGTACTGGTCGCGACGCTGCTGTTGCTGACTTTCATGGGCGATGCATTGCGCAACGCGCTCGACACGCGGATCTCCGACTCGGTGCGTGCAGCGGGAGGCCAGCGATGAGCGACACGGCCGTATCGAAGCAGGGCGAGCCGCTGCTGTCGCTCGAGCATCTGCATGTGCGCTTCGGCGACACGGTGGCCGTCGATGACGTGACGCTCGCGATCGGTCGCGGCGAGCGCGTCGCGCTGGTCGGCGAGTCGGGCTCGGGCAAGAGCGTGACCGCGTTGTCGATCCTGCGGCTGCTGCGCGATGCCGACGTGAGCGGCACGATCCGTTTCGCGGGGCACGATCTCGCCGGCAAGAGCGAGCGCCAGATGCGCGGGCTGCGCGGCTCGGATATCGCGATGATCTTCCAGGAGCCGATGACGGCGCTCAATCCGCTATATACGATCGGCGTGCAGATCGGCGAGACGATCGTGCTGCACGACGGCGTGACGGCGGCCGAGGCGCGCAAGCGTGCGATTGCGCTGCTCGCGCGCACGGGCATCGAGGAGCCGGAGAAGCGTGTCGACAGCTACCCGCACCAGTTGTCGGGCGGTCAGCGCCAGCGCGCGATGATCGCGATGGCGCTTGCATGCCGGCCGCGGCTGCTGCTCGCCGACGAGCCGACCACCGCGCTCGACGTAACGATTCGCGCGCAGATCGTCGACCTGCTGCTCGAACTGCAGCGCGAGGAGGCGGAAAGGCGCGGGATGGCGATCCTGCTGATCACGCACGACCTGAATCTCGTGCGGCACTTCGCCGAGCGGGTTGCGGTGATGGAGCACGGCAAGCTGGTCGAAAGCGGGCCGGTCGAGCGGATCTTCGCGGAGCCGGAGCATCCGTACACGCGGCGTTTGCTGAACAGCCGGCCGCAGCGTGCGGTCGCGCCGGTGATGCCGATCGCGCCGGTCGTGCTCGATGCGCGCCACGTCAGTGTTCAGTTCGCGCGCAAGCGGCCGGGCTTTGCCGGCTGGTTCGGCACGATGCCGGTGACGGCGGTCTCGGACGTCTCCGTGTCGGTGCGGCAGGGCGAGACGCTCGGCATCGTCGGCGAATCCGGCTCCGGGAAATCGACGCTCGCGATGGCGCTGCTCGGGCTGCAGCGGACGGCGCACGGCGAGATCGAATTCCAGGGTCGTGCGCTGTCGTCCTATCGCGGTCGCGAGCAGACCGCGCTGCGCTCGAACATGCAGGTTGTCTTTCAGGATCCCTTCAGTTCGCTGTCGCCGCGCCACACGATCGAGCGGATCGTCGGCGAGGGGCTCGAACTGCATCGCCCGGAATTGACGCCCGATGCGCGCCGCGCGAAGTCGCTCGCGGTGCTGCGCGAAGTCGGCCTCGACCGCACGGTGCTGCATCGCTATCCGCACGAGTTCTCGGGCGGGCAACGCCAGCGGATCGCGATCGCGCGCGCGCTCGTGCTGGAGCCGCGCATCCTGATCCTCGACGAGCCGACTTCCGCGCTCGACGTGTCGATCCAGCAGCAGGTGCTGAAACTGCTCGCGAATTTGCAGCAGAAATACAACCTCGGCTATGTATTCATCAGCCATGACCTGGAAGTGATCGGCGCGATGGCGCATCGGGTCGCGGTGATGCAGGGCGGGGCGGTCGTGGAGTCCGGCGACGTTGCCGACATCTTCACGAAACCGTCACATCCTTACACACAAAAGCTGTTGAAAGCGGTCTGGAAAGCGTGATACGCGTCCAATGGTCTGACCATCTCGATTGTATTTTTTAATTTGTTTTGACAAACGATTACGCGCTGGCTAGTATCGACCGAAATTTTCCGCCAATCAGCTGATTTTTAAGCAAATTCCATCGACCAATGCAGCATCGATCCCTGACCCAGGCATGCGCGCGCACCATCGCCGGGCTGTTCATCGGCGCCCTGTTCGCAGCAGCTCCCGGCGCGTTCGCCGACGAAGTCAGCAGTTTTAATCAAAATGTCACGAATTCGACCCAGATCGGGTCGAATTCCTCCCTCCAGCAGACCAGTGCACAGCCGTCGAGCGGCGGCGCGAAGTCGTTCCTGTCCGGCATGGCGGGCAAGGCGGGCGACGTCGTCGTCAGCGCGCTCAACATGATCGGTGTGCGCTATCGCTGGGGCGGCAACTCCCCGGATTCCGGCCTCGATTGCAGCGGCTTCGTGCGCTATGTGTTCCAGGACACGCTCGGCATGTCGCTGCCGCGTCGTGCGGAAGAGATGAGCCGCGTCGGCGAAAAGGTCAGCATGAGCAACCTGAAGCCGGGCGACCTCGTGTTCTTCAACACGATGCGCCGCACGTTCTCGCACGTCGGCATTTATATCGGCGACAACAAGTTCGTGCATTCGCCGTCGACCGGCAGCACCGTTCGCGTCGACGATCTCGACAACGGCTACTGGGAAAAGCGGTTCACCGGCGCGCGCCGGATCGAATCGGAGTTTCCGATGAAGGCCGACGATCTGCGTCAGCGCGTGCGCGCGACGATCGGTGACGATACGGCGAACGGCAACAACTGACGCTCGCCGGCAAACCGCCGGATCAAAAAACCCTGTCACCGAAAGGCGGCAGGGTTTTTTGTTTTGGTGCGCGCGATGCGCGAGTGGCAAGCGGATCGGCAGCCGACGGCGGCCGGAGCCGCTGTCGGCTGCCGCGCGCCGTGTGTCGCGCGCGCTTGGTCGTTCGTGTTACGCGGCCGCGACGCCGCGAGCCGCCGCGAGCTTGCGCTGCAGCTCGGGCATGATGCGCGCGACAGCTTCCTCGCCCGCGAGGATCGCTGCGTTGCGCTGGTTGAAGTCGCTGCCGCCCATCGCCGCGAGGTTCGGGCGGATCACGACATCCGCGTATTTGTCGAGCTCGTAGGTCTTGATCGTCTGCCCCATGATCGTGAAGGTCTGCAGCAGCATCTCGATCGGGTTATTGGTCGCGGCACCGTCCGGGCGCGCCGAGATGTCGACTGCGATCACGAAGTTTGCACCCATCTTGCGCGCGAACGACGCGGGCACGGGACTCACGAGACCGCCGTCGACGTACTCGCGGTTGCCGATCTTCACGGGTTCGAACACTGACGGCACGCTGCATGAGGCGCGCACCGCGAGACCCGTGTTGCCCTGCTGGAACAGGATCGGCTGGCCGCTCTGCAGATCGGTCGCGACGACGCCGAGCGGTCTGGTCATCTTTTCGATCGGCCGGTTGTTGAGCGCCTTGTTCAGAAAGTTCTGCAGCGCGACGCCCTGCAGCAGCCCGCGCGAGCGGAACGGCAGCGCCCAGTCGCTGATCGACGCCTGATCCATGTCGAGCGCGATCTTGTTGATCTGCAACCCGCTCATTCCGGATGCGTACAACGCGCCGACCACCGAGCCCGCACTCGTGCCCGCGACGATGTCGATCGGGATGCCGCGCGCCTCGAGCGCCTTCAGCACGCCGATGTGCGAGAAGCCGCGGGCGGCGCCGCCGCCGAGCGCGATGCCGATCTTCACGGGCTTCTCGTGCGATTGCGCGGCGTTGTCGGGACGGGACTTGTCGCCGAACGACGTGCAGGCGGCGAGGCTGGCGGACGCGCACGCGATCGTGAAGTGGCGGCGCGACAGGCGAGGGGACGACATCGAATGGTTCTCCGGCGGCTTAGCGGCGGGCCGTGCGGCCCGCGGCGGCGATTGGTTCCGAGCGGCCGTGCGGCGGGATCCGTGCGGCCGGCGCGGCGCCGGCTGGCGGCCGCGGCGCGCACATCATAAAGCAAGCGGTGCGCTTGGCGCGATGACCGGCGCGAGTATAATTCCGGCTTCTTTCCCGTTCCGGGCGCGGCCGGCCCCATTGCTGTCCGGGCTGTTGCCGTCGATCCCGCGTCGAATCATTCATGCGCCCCAGGCGTTCGAGTTACCGTTTATGACCCGTCCTGTCCGTACCCGCTTCGCGCCGAGTCCCACCGGCTTCATTCACCTCGGCAACATCCGCTCCGCGCTTTATCCGTGGGCGTTCGCCCGCAAGATGAAGGGCACGTTCGTGCTGCGTATCGAGGATACCGACGTCGAGCGTTCGTCGCAGGAAGCCGTCGATGCGATCCTCGAGGGAATGCAGTGGCTCGGCCTGGATTTCGACGAAGGCCCGATCTACCAGATGCAGCGGATGGACCGCTATCGCGAGGTGCTCGCGCAGATGCTCGAGAAGGGCCTCGCGTACCCGTGCTACATGTCGGCCGAGGAACTCGACGCGCTGCGCGAGCGCCAGCGCGAAGCCGGCCTGAAGCCGCGCTACGACGGCACCTGGCGTCCGGAGCCGGGCAAGGTGCTGCCCGAGCCGCCGGCCGGCGTGAAGCCCGTGCTGCGTTTCCGCAACCCGCTGACCGGCACGGTCGTGTGGGACGACGCGGTGAAGGGCCGTGTCGAGATCTCGAACGAGGAACTCGACGACCTCGTGATCGCGCGTCCGGACGGCACGCCGATTTACAACTTCTGCGTGGTCGTGGACGACATGGACATGAACATCACGCACGTGATCCGTGGCGACGACCACGTGAACAACACGCCGCGCCAGATCAACATCCTGCACGCGCTCGGCGGCGAGCCGCCCGTCTATGCGCACCTGCCGACCGTGCTGAACGAGCAGGGCGAGAAGATGAGCAAGCGGCATGGCGCGATGAGCGTGATGGCGTATCGCGACGCAGGCTTCCTACCGGAGGCCGTCGTCAACTATCTCGCACGTCTGGGCTGGTCGCACGGCGACGCCGAGATCTTTTCGCGCGAGCAGTTCGTCGAATGGTTCGATCTCGAGCATCTCGGCAAGTCGCCCGCGCAGTACGACCACAGCAAGTTGAGCTGGCTGAATGCCCACTACATAAAGGAAGCCGACAACGCGCGCCTCGCCGCGCTGGCGAAGCCGTTCCTCGATGCGCTCGGTATCGGCGATGCGGCCATCGCGACGGGCCCGGCGCTCGACGCCGTTGTCGGCCTGATGAAGGACCGTGCAACGACGGTCAAGGAAATCGCGGAGGGCGCCGCAATGTTCTACCGTGTGCCGGCACCGGAAGCCGATGCGATCTCGCAGCACGTGACCGATGCCGTGCGACCGGCGCTGGCCGATCTCGTCGCCGCGTTGAAGGCGGCCGACTGGACGAAGGAAGCGGTGTCCGCCGCGCTGAAGGCGACGCTCGGCACGCACAAGCTGAAGATGCCGCAGCTCGCGATGCCGGTGCGTCTGCTGGTGGCCGGTACGACGCATACACCGTCGATCGACGCGGTGCTGGTGCTGTTCGGTCGCGACGTCGTCGTGTCGCGCATCGAGGCTGCGCTGGCCTGAGGTTCTGGCATGCGGGAAGCCGTCGGCACGTCACGTCACGTCGCGTCGCGTCGGCTTCGCAAAAATTTCGCTCGAATCGCAAAAAGGGTATTTACAAGTTCGAATTCGGTCCATATAATCTCATTTCTGTTCTGCAAGGGGGTATAGCTCAGCTGGGAGAGCGCTTGCATGGCATGCAAGAGGTCAGCGGTTCGATCCCGCTTACCTCCACCATCAGAACAAAAGATTGATTTGCGAAGCAGTCGTGGCGGTAGTAATAAATGCTTCACAAAATGATTTAAAGCAGTTAAAATTTCGGCCTTCGCTGTTGACGATAAGTGAATAGCGAAAGTCAGACTGATCTGAAAAGATCATGTCCCCTTCGTCTAGAGGCCTAGGACATCACCCTTTCACGGTGAGTACAGGGGTTCGAATCCCCTAGGGGACGCCAGATTCAGCGGCGTTTCGTAGAAGTGTCGCGAGGCTTGCAGGAACGTAACCGACGTCCTGCAGGTAACGGTGCAGAAAGATGGAGCGGTAGTTCAGTCGGTTAGAATACCGGCCTGTCACGCCGGGGGTCGCGGGTTCGAGTCCCGTCCGCTCCGCCAGAACGAAGCCCGTTCAAGACGTTTTTGAGCGGGCTTTTGTATTAAAGATGTAAGCAGTGCGTTGTCCCCTTCGTCTAGAGGCCTAGGACATCACCCTTTCACGGTGAGTACAGGGGTTCGAATCCCCTAGGGGACGCCAGATTCGCGGCGTTTCGTAGAAGTGTCGCAGCGCTTGCAGGGCGTGAACGTGGTCCTGCAGGTAGTAGAGCAGAAAGCTGGAGCGGTAGTTCAGTTGGTTAGAATACCGGCCTGTCACGCCGGGGGTCGCGGGTTCGAGCCCCGTCCGCTCCGCCAGAACAAGCCCGTTCAAATGAACGCTTTGAACGGGCTTTTGTATTAAAGATGTAAGCAGCACGTTGTCCCCTTCGTCTAGAGGCCTAGGACATCACCCTTTCACGGTGAGTACAGGGGTTCGAATCCCCTAGGGGACGCCAGATTTCGGCGTCGTTCGAACAAACGATGCGCCGGCAGGAAGTAACCGACGCCTGCCAGGCAAGAAGCAAGACTGGAGCGGTAGTTCAGTCGGTTAGAATACCGGCCTGTCACGCCGGGGGTCGCGGGTTCGAGTCCCGTCCGCTCCGCCAGAAAATGAAGAAGCCCGCCTCGTGCGGGCTTTTTCATTTGCGTCGTCGGTTGCGCCCGCTTGCGGGCGCGTGACTGCGGAGTGGAGGAAGCCGCCTGCGCGGCTTCCGGCGGGACGCGAAGGGCTGCGCATGCATGCGCAGCCGCGGCCTGCAGGATGTAGGCGAGTCCCGTCCGCTCCGCCAGAAAATGAAGAAGCCCGCCTCGCGCGGGCTTTTTCATTTGTGCTTCAGCGCGAGCGCCACCGTTGGCGCCGCTACGAGAAATTCGCGATTGCATCCGCCCGCGACTGCGTTATCGTGGCGGGATGCGTTCTTGACCCCTGCGCGATGCTCGATCCGACCGACCTGCGATTGTTGTACCAGCTCCGGCCTGCGGAGCCCGGCGATTTCCCGTTTGCCGAAGCGCTGACGCACGGCAACATGGGCGGCTATTACAAGCGCCATGGGCTTGTCTGGCGCAGCGACCTGTTCTATGCGAGCTGGCGCGAATCCGAGAATTTCATCCTGGAGGCCGACGGCGAACGCATCGGCGTGCTGCGCGTGACGGAGGAAGGCGATTCGCTGCATATCCGCGACGTGCAGATCGCGGCCGGCCATCGCGGGCAGGGCGCCGGTACCTACATGCTCGACATGTCGCATCGCTGGGCGCGCGCCCGCGGGTTGCACGAACTGCAGTTGCGCGTGTTCGTCGACAATCCCGCCGCCCGGCTCTACCAGCGCATGGGCTACCGCGTCACGGGGCCGAGGCTTGCCCAGCTCGGATCGATCCGCCACATGGTGCGCCCGGTCTGAGCGCGTAAAGATTCGACGCGCTCAGCGTCCGTTGCCGATCGCATCGTCGTCGGATACTTCGTCGTCCGACGCGATGCTGCCTTCCGGGCCGCGGTGTTCATAGCCGCGCAGCATGAACGCGCGCGGGCTTTCGCCGAATGCGCGCCGGAACATTGCCGAAAACGCACTCTGGCTTTGATAGCCGAGCTCGCGTGCGATATGCGACAGCGGTCGACCCTGGTTCAACAGCGGGATGGCGCGCGCGAGCAGCGCCTGCTGCCGCCATTGCGAGAAGCTCACACCGAGTTCCTGTTTGAACAGTCGCGAGATCGTGCGCGTGCTCGCGCCGACTTCGCTCGCCCAGTGTTCGAGCGACTCCGCATGCGCGGGTTGTGCGAGCACCGATTCGCACAGCGTGCGCAGTCGTTTCTCGTCGGGCATTGGCACCGCGAGCGGCAGCGGTTCGGCGTGGCTCAGTTCGTCGAGCACGAGCCCGCACAGCAGACGCTCGCGGGTGCTGCTCAGGTCGCGTGCGTCGAGCGCGACGATCAGCTCCCGCAGCAAGCCCGTCACTTCGACGACCCGGCATGCATCGAGCCCGCCCGGCACGATCGACTCGTCGATATACAGCGTGCGCAAATACGCCTCTTCGACAATCACGACCTCGTGCGTAATGTGCGGCGGCACCCAGATCGCACGGGACGGCGGCACCATCCACGTCGTCCCGGTCGTTGCGACCCGCAGCACGCCGCGCGACGCGTACGCGAGCTGCGCCCACGCGTGCGTGTGCAGTGGGATCCGGCGGCCGGCATCTACCTGCCGCGCGCGAACGCGCATCGGGTGAGCGCGCGTGGGCGCGAACTCGGGCGGGATGTCGATCACGTCGTAGGGATTCGATGCGTCGGCTTGGACAGGCGGATTCATGGACGACTCGGGCTGCGCGGCGGCGATGCCGTTATTTTAGAAGGCGCCGCTCAGGTGTATGCGGCGGTTTTTCGTCCGATAATGCACCGTTCAAATGAACTTTGTATGGGGCCGTGCGAATTCCGGCGTGCGGCACGAGCCGGCACCGGGCAGTGCCGCCCGTCGACAAGAACCTTCGGGCCGCCGCTGCGGTCTATCGATGCGGCCGTGTTTTGTGCGTTTTGCGGGCGAGCGACGCGCACGCGGCGTCCGGTCCGGCAAGACCTGAATCGAAGAGGAGAACCAGATGCGCTACGTATTCGTCTACGGCACGTTGAGAGCGGGAGAGGCCAACGACATCGGTCATGCGGCCACGCGGCACGGGATCGCCGCGCCGGCGCTGCTCGGTGCGGCTGCGCTGCCCGGCGAACTGTACGATTTCGGCACGTATCCGGGGATGATCGCCGGCTCGGCCAGCCAGTCGCTCGTATGGGGCGACGTGTATGAAATCGACGAGCAGTTGATGCCCGTGCTCGACGAGATCGAGCGCGTCTATCCGGGCGTCGACACGCTGTTCCGTCAGGAGCCGGTGAGCGTCGAACTCGGCGGCCGTGAGTACGCGTGCGTCTACTATCCGGTTGCCGCGCACGCGGCGGCCGACCGTCCGCGCATCGCGTCGGGCGACTGGGTGCAGCATCGCCGCGAGCGGGAAGCCGCCTGAGCCTCCATACGACCGGCAACAGCACCACCAATGAAAACAGCGCCCCGCAGGGCGCTGTTTTCATTGGTGGTGCATAGGGCAGGCGGGTAGAACGGCGAAGACCAGACCAGACCAGACCAGACCAGACCAGACCAGACCAGACCAGACCAGACCAGACCAGACCAGACCAGACCAGACCAGACCGGGCAGGGCCCGGTCCGGCCGTCAGATTTCCTCGTACAGCGGCAGCGTCAGGAATTCGGTGAAGCCTTCCGACGTCGACATCTGTTCGAAGATCGCCGCGGCACGCTCGTACGGCTGCGTGTTGCCGCCGACAGAGCGCTTCACGTTGTCGAGCTCGACCTTCGCGTATTCGCGCACGAGTTCCGCAGTGACCTTGCGGCCGTCGTCGAGCACGCCCTTCGGCGAGCGGATCCACTGCCACACCTGCGAGCGGGAGATCTCGGCCGTGGCCGCGTCTTCCATCAGGTTGTGGATCGGCACGCAGCCGTTGCCGTCGAGCCATGCGCCGAGATAGTGGATACCCACGTTGATGTTGTTGCGCAGGCCGGCTTCGGTGATCGGGGCTTCAGGCTGGAAGTCGAGCAGGTTCTTGTCTTCGACCTGCACGTCGTCGCGCTGCTTCGCGATCTGGTTCGGCTTGTCGCCGAGCACCTTGACGAATTCTTCCATCGCGATCGGCACGAGGCCCGGGTGCGCGACCCAGCCGCCGTCGTAGCCGTCGGTCGCGTCGCGCTGCTTGTCCGAGCGCACGCCGCCCATCGCCTTCTCGTTCGCTTCCGGATCGTTCTTGATCGGAATCAGTGCGCTCATCCCGCCGATCGCCGGCGCGTTGCGCTTGTGGCAGGTCTTCAGCAGCAGCAGCGCGTATGCGCGCATGAACGGCACCGTCATCGTGATCTTCGAACGGTCGGCCAGGCAGAAATCGCGGTCGTTCTTGAACTTCTTGATCGCCGAGAAGATGTAGTCCCAGCGGCCGGCGTTCAGGCCCGAGCTATGTTCGCGCAGTTCGTACAGGATTTCGTCCATCTCGAACGCGGCGAGGATCGTTTCGATCAGCACGGTCGCGCGGATCGTGCCGCGCGGCACGCCGACCACTTCCTGTGCGGCGACGAAGATGTCGTTCCACAGGCGTGCCTCGAGATGGCTTTCCATCTTCGGCAGGTAGAAGTACGGGCCCGAGCCGCGCGCGATCAGTTCCTGCGCGTTGTGGAACAGGAACAGCGCGAAATCGAAGAGGCCGCCGGACACGCGCTGGCCGTCGACCGTCACGTGCTTTTCGTCGAGGTGCCAGCCGCGCGGACGCACGATCAGCGTCGCGACCTTGTCGTTCAACTGGTACGACTTGCCGTTCTGCTCGAGCGAGATCGTGCGGCGCACCGCGTCCTTCAGGTTGATCTGGCCGTCGATCTGGTTCGTCCAGCTCGGTGCGTTCGAATCCTCGAAATCCGTCATGTACGAGTCGGCGCCCGAGTTCAGCGCGTTGATGATCATCTTGCGCTCGACGGGGCCGGTGATCTCGACACGGCGGCATTGCAGGTCGGCCGGCAGCGGCGCGACTTTCCAGTCGCCTTCGCGGATCGCCTTCGTGTCGGCCAGGAAATCGGGGCGTTCGCCGGCATCGAGGCGCTTGGTGCGCTCGACGCGGGCCTGCAGCAGCGCCTTGCGGCGAGGTTCGAACGTGCGGTGCAGCGCTGCGACGAGTGCGAGCGCTTCGGGCGTCAGGATCGCTTCGTAACCCGGCTTGATTTCGCCGGTGATCGCCATGCCTTGCGGCAGCGTGATCGGGGTGCTCATGAGTCTCATCTCCTTGGTCGGTCAGTTGCGGTTTCGGTGAAGGGGGAAGGCGGCAGCGCCGCGAACGTCATGCGCCCGGGCTGGGGCGCGCGCGGTTTGCGGGTTTGCCGGACGGAGCCGGGGTGGCGAGGAATGCGAGCAGGTCGGCCATGC